>NZ_JAOWHQ010000061.1:0-16220 GCF_030332565.1 Citrobacter sp. Cpo109 | reverse complement strand
TGACCTGCCCCCACGATTAGATACAACACTCAGTTAGTAACGTCGGAATCTTCATTCTCAGAATGACCCTTTCTCCAGCCCGCTGCAAATTCAGACGGTGTCTGATAATTCAGCGTGGAGTGCGGGCGGCATTCGTTATAATCCTGCCGCCAGTCATTAATAATTTTCCTGGCATGAACGATATCGCTGAACCAGTGCTCATTCAAACATTCATCGCGAAATCGTCCGTTAAAGCTCTCAATAAATCCGTTCTGCGTTGGCTTGCCCGGCTGGATTAAGCGCAACTCAACACCATGCTCAAAGGCCCATTGATCCAGTGCACGGCAAGTGAACTCCGGCCCCTGGTCAGTTCTTATCGTCGCCGGATAGCCTCGAAACAGTGCAATGCTGTCCAGAATACGCGTGACCTGAACGCCTGAAATCCCAAAGGCAACAGTGACCGTCAGGCATTCCTTTGTGAAATCATCGACGCAGGTAAGACACTTGATCCTGCGACCGGTGGAAAGTGCGTCCATGACGAAATCCATCGACCAGGTCAGATTGGGCGCCGCCGGACGGAGCAGCGGCAGACGTTCTGTTGCCAGCCCTTTACGACGTCTTCTGCGTTTTACGCCCAGGCCACTGAGGTGATAAAGCCGGTACACGCGCTTATGATTAACATGAAGCCCTTCACGGCGCAGCAACTGCCAAATACGACGGTAGCCAAAACGCCTGCGCTCCAGTGCCAGCTCAATGATGCGCCCTGATAAATGCGCATCAGCAGCCGGACGGTGAGCCTCATAGCGGCAGGTCGACAGGGATAAACCTGTAAGCCTGCAGGCACGACGTTGCGACAGACCGGTCGCATCACACATCAACATCACGGTTTCCCGCTTCTGGTCTGTCGTCAGTACTTTCGCCCAAGAGCCACCTGAAGCGCCTCTTTATCCAGCATGGCTTCGGCAAGCAGCTTCTTGAGTCTGGTGTTCTCTTCCTCAAGCGACTTCAGGCGCTTAACTTCAGGCACCTCCATACCGCCATACTTCTTACGCCAGGTGTAAAACGTGGCATCGGAAATGGCATGCTTGCGGCAGAGTTCACGGGCGGGTACCCCAGCTTCGGCTTCGCGGAGAATACTGATGATCTGTTCGTCGGAAAAACGCTTCTTCATGGGGATGTCCTCATGTGGCTTATGAAGACATTACTAACATCGGGGTGTACTAATCAACGGGGAGCAGGTCAGGTCAGGTAAACGAGCACATCCTTGTCGTTTACGTTACTTCTGGGTGAGAGAAATAGATACTGCTGTTTATCCTCACTACCATGTTGTTTTATTTTTGAATAAAGATCTCTTTCGTGGGTTAGGGAGTGCAGAGAATCCTCAAAGCCTCTGGAGGATGATACAGGGCGCATGGATGAGTGCATTAGATTTACGTGACTATGATGAATACAGGCCGTTGGTCGAGTTTCCCGATAATCCAGTTTATGTGTTGGACATAAATGCCAGTGATTACTCAGAGCATTATAAGCGACTCGTATTTCGGTTAAGCTATCTTGCGAAACAGCGAACGAAAGCATACAGCTCACGAGAGCGCTCAATGGGATGTAGCCAGTATTAATGAACGTTGAAATAATGTTAATTAACCGAACACGTTCTGATCGGAGCGGGCATGCAGGATTTTGGTTGTAATACTGCGATAAGCGGATCTGAGCTATGAGTGAGCATAGGGTAGGAGCGTATACGGGTGATCAGTCCGACTGAAATCCGTCGGTGTACAGAACTGGATAAGCGTTATGGTACTGTAATATCTATGGTATCTTAACTATGAGTAATTCATCTGTCCTGTATGGGAAAGCACTGCGGCACTGTCGAATAATTAGCAAAGTTAGCGCGGCACATAAACAGCGGATATGTGCTTATTGGTACTGTTGCTCTGCACTTATTTAGGCTGGATATGACGTATATGGGATAAACAACTGAGCCTGTCAATAACTGTTGTAATCGAGGCTAACTAGAAGCCGCGCCTGGAATTCGGCGTTGTCTGAATGGAGATCTCAACATGACCAACCCTATCGGAAATGAAAACCCTGTCATGGAAGCCGGGGAGGATCGATATGGCTATGATGAACTGGCTGGGGGCCTTGCTCGTCGACTATTGGCTCTGGAGAAGACGTCCGGTACGGTGATTGGCATTGAGGGGAAATGGGGATCTGGAAAAACCAGCCTTCTGAATCTTCTGCTGAAACATCTGGACGCGGAGCATGATAAGGATACACACATTCTGCCTGTTTCCCCGTGGCTCAGCCCACCCGACACCCCGATGATACACTCTCTGCTGTTACCTGTCGCAGCAATATTGGATGAACTAGATTCTCGTTCTTATTCTGCACTGAGAAAAAAATTACAATGGGTGCGGAAAATTCCGGCTTCGCCCCTAGCGAAATCTTTGCTCGACTATACCCAACAGGCATCTGGGCGTCTCGCCCCGCTGGCAGAGTTTGGAGGTAATTTCATCCCTGGACTAGGTATTGTTTCCCAAGGTATGGAAACTGTATCAAAACTTGACTTATCGGTACACAGGGACACTACAGAACAGTTGAGACGACGTATTGAAGATGGTATTTCAAAATCAGGTCTCCGTTTTATTGTCATAATTGACGATCTAGACAGGCTGGAACCCGCACAGGCAGTAGACGTACTACGTATGGTAAAAGCTGTGGCTGGTTTTTCTGGTTTCCATTATATCTTATGTTATGACCCGGGGGTTCTGTCTCATGCCGTTGAGCAGGAGCTCAAGGTATCTGACGGTCGTCTGTTTCTACAGAAAATAATCCCATTATCTTTCTCACTACCTCACCACGAGTCTTTCGACCTTCAGCGAGAGTTGCTACGAGGTACGCTTGAGTTGTACGAACAGGTAAACAACGATATACCAAGTGAGGCCGAACATGCCGATTTACATAAAGCCGCATTGATCTATGGTCAGGAGCTCACAACGCCACGAGAAGTCAGCCTTGTACTCAGTGCCTTAGCGTTCCGCTATGCCGATATCAGGGACTATGTATACTTCCCGGATTTGTGCCTTCTACAACTTGTTCGAGTGACGAACCCGGGGCTGTATGATTGGATAGAAAAATACCTTACAAAGTATTTCGTCAGTGTTTCTGGTGAGCTCAGTTTTACAGATGCAGAACAAAATAGGTTGAAAGAAGAGCTTAAAATCAACCTTGCTCAATATGTTTCTCCGGAACCAGGTTCGCTGGATGAGCTTGGAGGCTGGGTGCCGGGGATTGTTGAGCTGGCCGATGAAACATATCTCTTCAACCGAGATGCAGAAGTGAGCAATGAATCACGGCTAAATCATAAACGCCTCGGCAGCACAGCTTACTGGCGCTACTATTTTGCGTTTTCGGCCCCGCAAAATGTTCTACCCCCGCATATGCTGGATGAATTACTGTTCAGGTTCGGTATCCCGGAGGAGTGGGAAATACTTGCGTTTGAGCTATTAAGTAGCATCCGAGAGATTAGCCTCACTCAAGTTACTTGGTATGACCACATTCTCAGTCGATTGACGGCTCGTAGAACCGCTACTCTGAGCTTTAAACAGTGTGAGGGACTTTTATGGTTCTTCTTTAACTTCAGTGATCAGGTCAACGAGTTACTAAGAGCCAAAGGCAGATATGACTCCGGTAATGCTACTGGGTTGCAGGAAGTCTGCAATCTCCTTATTAGGATACTTTCACTGCACCGCCAAAGAGGTCTTTGGTTACTCAGAAAGCTATTTCTTGAGGGAGACGCGAGAGGCTGGCTGGCGCAATGTATGCGTGATCTACTATGGGCTCACGGGATCAGGGGCAATCGTCCATGGGAAAAAGAAGAGCAGTTTTTGTCCGGAACTGAGGTGGAAAGCCTGCGGGAAGCTCTGGCGATTCGCATGAGTTCAAAGGATATGCTGAATGCTATCTTCAGTCAGCAAGATCTGTGCGGCTATCTGTATTCTTGGCGTGATATTGATTCAAACGACCAGGTCTCCGTCTGGATCACTCAAGTGACCCTAAGTAATGACGGTTTTGTTAATCTTCTTTATGGTCTAAGGGGATATGCATGGAACTCAGTGATAAAAAACCACCGTTCTCTGAGAACAGATAATATCGAGCCCCTACTCGGACCAATTTCAACGATTATTGACCGTCTGAAGGAACTGTGCTCAGAGCCACGATTGTCCGCTATGTCTGAGGACCTACTCAAAGCACTGCAAAGATCAAATCGGGGCTTGATTATTTAACTTGGCCTTGTGCCTGATTTATCTCTCAGTAGTACTAAGTTGAACAAGCCTCCATAGCAATACGCGTCCTAAGCTCAAATTGTTAATACCAATGCTTCTGAACGTGCTTATGTGATGTTACTCCTGAAGTAAACGCAAGATGCTGGCTACTTTGGGGGCCAGCACATCGCGACATGGTACCAACTCGGTCAGAGTCATCAGCACTAAGCGGAATAAATTATTGTCGTCTCATAAACTCTTAGTTACGCTAACCAGTAATTTTTCAACCGTGACATAACCTGTCAACCTGCTCATGTAAGATCATAAAACATGATGAACAACACGGAAGTGAAAATGAGTAAAAAGAATCTCTTATTGGCCACGCGGCTTGCGGATATCTTGCTACGTTTAAACCGTGGAGAGACGTTAACGCTTAGCGGTCTGGCGGAAGAATATGGCGTGCATCAGCGTACCATCCGTCGCGATATAGAGGAACGCCTCGCCGTTGCTGGCATAGAAAAAGACGCGAAGCTAAATGGCTACACTATGCGGCCTGAATATCTCGGCAAGTTTGATGCGTCAAGCATTGATACCTTTGCTAAGGTCGCTGGAGTCAAAGGGCTGTTTCCCGTGATGGACAGAAAAATGCTCCAGTCCATGTTTTACCCGGTAACAGAACCGAATATTCTGGTTAGGGGCCATCATTATATTAAGAATGATCAGCAAACCGAGAATTTCGTGCGCCTGCAGCAGGCGATTGATGAGCGCCGACGCGTATCATTTAGCTTTTATAAGCGCGCTGAGCAGAAAAGCTACACCGTAGAGCCTTATCAACTGATCAACCATAACGGAGTCTGGTATCTCGCCGCCAAGCATCAAGAAAAAATTAAGAAATTTACGCTTGGTAAAATATCAGCCCTCAACTGCACCTTTGACCTCTTTGAACGCTCACCTTCGCTGCTTAAAGAGTTGGAAAACGAAGAAAGCGTGTGGAGCAATGAACAGAAGTTTGAAGTGGTAATCAAAGTTTCCCCCGACGTGGCTGAATATTTTCAGCGACGTGATCTTGTAGTCGGGCAGGTTATCGAAAAAGAGCTTAATGATGGTGGGTTAATTATCTCAAGTAATGTGTCGCATAAAAATGAGGTTTTGCCTGTGGTGCAATATTGGCTCCCTCATTTGAGAATTATTTCGCCTGAAAGTTTGCAACAGGAAATGGAAGCAGAGATTAAAAATTATCTGGGTATATAAGGGAAGAACATGGCAGGAAGTAAAAATGGTAAAAAAGAATTTGCCAAAAAACTATTAAAGGTGGCTGAACAATACAATGTGATTGTTGCGGCCACGATGAGTGCGGGAAAATCCTCCCTTATTAACGCGCTATTGGGTAATGAAGTTCTTTACTCTGCCAATGAAGCCGCAACGGCGACGTTGACGCGAATTACCCATAATCGAAATTTACGCAAGCGAATAGAAGGGGTGAGCTACACCCAACAGGGCAAATGTCATGAACGTAGTAAAAATCTGCAAAGTGCGACTATCAGGCAGTGGAACGACAATCAGGCGGTGAAGTACATAGAGCTGGATTGCCGTATTGAGGGCCTGCGTAAAACGGCTAAGCCGCTGGCTATTTACGACACCCCTGGGCCGAACAATAGCCAGGATGCCAGCCATAAAACCCTGCTAGAAGAGGCTCTGACGCTACCGGGAAAAAAATTGCTGGTCTACGTACTCAACGCAACCCAACTGGCGACTCAAGACGACAAACAACTGCTACAAGAGATTAAAGATAGTCCGGCCTTGGCCTCAGGTAACCAGATTATTTTTGTCCTTAATAAGGTGGATCAACTTGATGATGAGCGCGGCGAGACGATTGAACTTTTCCTTGAAAAAACCCGGAACTACCTGGAGCAAACGGGATATTCACGGCCAGTGATTATCCCGGCGATGGTGCAAACATCTTTAATTGCAAAAAAAGTGCTCAGTAGTAAAGACATTACCCGTAATCAAAGACATCGCTTGCAGACTGAGCTTCAACGATTTAGGAAGAACAAATTTAACCTCAATGAAGCATCATATGTCCCTGTCGCTATTAAGCGACAAGTTCGCGCTGAATTAAAAAGAAACCAGCCTGCAAATATGCAATCTGAGGTTTTTGATAAAACTGAACTGACACAATTTATTGCCTACAGCGGTATTCGTACCCTGGAGATTTTTCTTTCACAGCATAATTAATTATTCGGAAAACTATGAACAGTATTTATCTGGAACATAACCCCTTTACCGTTGAATCAATATTTCTGGTTAACGGCGTAGAGCCTGCATCGGGCTGTAAACTCTCCAGCTATAAAGAAGCGCGTTTGCAGCTTTGGGTGGAGTCACTCTTTGCCGAGTTGCAGGCGTTGTTAAACGGAGAAACGCAGCTTGATGTAGAGTTTAAAGGCGTTGAATCCGATTTCATGGATGTGCAGGAGGCCGCCGCTGTAGCTCGTGAAAAAGGTATGGAAATTAATCTACGCTGGCAGCCAGTGCGGGCAACGGAAGATCGTCTGGACGAGATTAACGCGCTGATGGAGGAGGCGAAGCTCAACCCACAGTTTAATGACTACATCATTAACAACGAACAGGTACGTAATGATTTTCGGGAAGCCTTTAATAACGATTTTAACGTGTATGTGGTTGCGACCATGTCCTCGGGCAAATCAACGTTAATTAATGCCATGCTCGGACAGGATCTGTTGCCTGCGGCTAACGAAGCCACCACGGCGACTATTGCGCAAATCATCGATGATAAAACAACAGGGAATCATTTTGCCGCGCGCCGTTTTTCCAGCCGTGGTGAGGAAGAATCGCTGCCTGAAATCAATGCCAATACCCTCAAAGAGTGGAACCAGCAGCCGGATACGCAGGAAATTGAGCTGCGTGGCAATATTGTGGCGATGCAGCCGCGCGACCATGTTCGTCTGGTGCTAACAGACACTCCGGGGCCAAACAACAGCCAGGATGCGGATCACGCGTTGAAAACGATGAGCTTCATCAAGGATTCGAAGCGTAATCCGCTGATTCTCTATGTATTAAATGGCACTCAGTTGAGCACCGACGATGATAAAAGGTTACTGAGTCTGGTTTCGGAAACCATGCAAAAAGGCGGTAAGCAAAGCAAGGATCGCTTTATTTTTGTGGTGAATAAGATGGACGAATTCGACCCGGAAAAAGGCGAGTATGTCGGTGCAGCACTTGAGAGAATTAAGAAATATCTTGAGAATAATGGCATCAATAATCCGCAAATTTACCCTATTTCCGCGCAGTTAACTTACCTGCTGCGTAAACATCCTGACAGCCTGACCCGTAAAGAACGCGGCGATTTAAGTGGCATGACGGATCTGTTCCTCGAAGAACCTACGATGAACTTCCCGGAATACATGCCGCTCACCTCGCGCGTGCGCCGCAGCCTTGAAGAACGAGGCTTCACCAATGCACTCAAGCGAAGCGGCCTGCCTGCTGTGGAAGTGATGATTGATGAATATATCGATAAATATAACGTTCCCACGCGTTTGAATCGTGCTTATACCGCACTGCATCGTGCAATTGAGTTGGGGATGAAAGAAACTCAGCTGGCTGAACAGCTTAAGAAAGATGAGAAAGAGCTGGCGATGATTAATGATGAGATTAATCTTCTGCAAGAACGGCATAAAAAGGGGCTGGATACCGAAGCTTATAAAGAACAGGTTCGTCGTGAAGGGAAAGGGCTACCGCAGTTTATTGCTGATAAATTTACCCATGAAGATCAGAAGTTCCGCCGCCTGCTAAATGAATTGTCTAATGAAATTAGCGCCCAGGGCGAGGTGGATATAAACCGTGCAAAAATTGAATTAGAAAATGCCGAGCGGAAACTGACCTTTGCCAGTAACGATCTGATCGGTAATTTTGAAATCGCCTTCTCGGACGGACAGCAGCATATTAAAGACGAATTACAAAAAGATTATCTGAAATTTATTGCCGAGATATTTGAGGGAACCCGTACACTAGCTTTGCCTATGCTACAGGGACTTAAAGAAAGCATGCAAGATATGTCGCTTAACCTTAGCCTCAATGAGCGCGATGTTAAGACCAAAGAGGAACGTTATAACGGCCGCGAGGTCAGTGATTCTAGCTGGTATAACCCTTTCTCCTGGGGGCGTACCCGTACCGTGTATGATTACCGCACCGTTGAATATGTCGATATGAATAAAACCTGGGAGGAGAAACGAACCATTATCGAAAGTGAGTTTAATGACTTCCGGGCCAAGGCACTGAAAAAAGTGAGAGACGATAAAGATAAACTAGTGAAAAACTACCTCGATTTTATTGAGCGTGAATTTAATGAGAAGTTTGGTGCTTTAGTCGACGCGATGCAAGAACAGTTAAATAATAAAGAGGTTCGAGAGCAGACAATTGCTGCGGCGAGAGAGCAGCAGCACTGGATTATCGATTTTAAAGCGAAACTTGATAATACGCTGGCTATTTAATAAAGGGAGTTATGATGGACGATAAAGCTAAAAAACGTCGAATCTTGCGACAGAATTTACTGGAGCAGTTAACCCGTAACGAACTGGAAAGTGAGGAAATACGTCAGATTGTTGCTTCGAGCGCCGCTATTGCTGATTTATTTGATGATTACCTGGTCAATGAGATCTTTGCTGCCATTGAACCAGATGAGCTTGACTGGAGCACCGGGTATTATGATAGGCAGCGTAAACTGGCACAGAATAACTTCTCCGAGAAGCGCATTAGTCATCTTATTGATGTCCGTGAGTATCTCGTTCGTAATGGTATCGCTGGCTTTGCAAAAATGCCGGTAACACGACGTCCTGAGGAAACTAATAAAATGAATATGCAAGGTTATTTACCGGGTGCAAATCTGGTTAAAATGGTTGAAAACGGCACCACCAGTCAGGCCCGCTCGGCTTTAATTAATGAGCTTGAAAATAACCGCCTAGAGGATACCATGATAAACAAATCCGTCGCCTGGGCTCAGGCCCGGGTCGCTGATTTGTTTGCCGACTACGAAGAAAACACGTTGGCCGGGAAAATGAATAACGACCCTAATAAGTGGAATGATGATTACTACTACCAGCAGATCTCCTACATCAATGTTAACTTTTCTAAAGTTCGCTTTGAACACTTGATTACGGTGCGCAATACGCTGCGCCAGCGCGGAGTGAAAGGATTTGAGCGCATTATCATCAAGCCAAAAACTCAACCACAACCCCAATCCCAACAGGTGCGGACAGCTTCTCGCCCGCAATCTGGTTCTTCTTCCTCTCAGCCGGGTTTTTTGCGCGTAGCGCTGATGGCGGGCGGGGCGCTTGCGGTGCTCGCGGCGCTGGTGATCTCTTTACTCTAAAGGTGGATTTATGTCGCAAAAAATGATGACACCATCGCGCCTCAAAGAGCTTGAGCAGCGCACGGATGTGACTTTGCAATCGGCAAGAGTGCTTATCAACCGCAGTTATCTGGCGGAGATGAAAAACTACCCTTTGCAGACTGTCGCTACCCAGACTGGGTTGCCGGTCAACCGCTCTGGGGATATTCGTATATTCCGCATTGAACGTATCGTGCAGGAAAACAAACAGTCGGTGCTTGAAAGTACTACGGCTGCCTATACCGCGCTGGGCGCAGCCGGCTATGCTGTTTTTCTGTTCCTGAAGTCCGATGGACGTGAAACCAATTTGTATATTGGTACGCGTGGTACGCCGGGCAAAATGCTGGGGCATAATTCTGGCGAGCTGCTCAAAGAAACCTTTAAAGGGCATTTTTCCGGTAGTAGCCTGGTGCCGCTAGCGGCAGATGAAACCGATGAACTCCTTGCGGGGGCGCTGGCGCAACAGGATGAGCCTTCGGCAACCATCACCGCCGTTACCGGTGTGCCGTCTTTGTCCACGGATAATCATGAACACTTTATGCAGGGGCTGGAACATTTCATCGATGCTGCGGAAAGCCGGGTTTATCAGGCTCTGATCCTCGCAGAACCGGTTTCGCCGCAAAATCTGGATGTGATTCGCACAGGTTACGAGCAGGTGGCGACCCAGCTTTCCAGTCTCGCAAAAAGGCAGTACTCATTTGGCGTTCAGGACAGTGAAAGCGTAGGTTTGAGCATCAGCGAGGGGTTAAGCCAGTCGCTGGGCGAAAGCCTGGGAATGACCGAAACTAAAGGCACCTCGGACACTACCAGTAAATCGACCAGTAAAAGTTGGGGAGAGTCGCAAACCATCAGCACGTCCGATGCTTTCACACGCACCTATGATGACTATCACCAGTCACGTGCTACGGGCGATAGCATGGGGGTAGTGCGCGGTATCGGTAGCCTGCTGAAAAATGTGGTGTTACCAAGAAACATTTCTGGCAGCATAAATAGCGGAGGGTCGGAAAGTCTTTCTGAAAGCCATACCGACAACCTGTCGCAAGCCAGCAGCACAACGACAAGCAAAACTGATACTACCAGCCGCACCGATAGCCACTCGCTGAACAAAACCCAGGGCAGCAGCCAGCAAATTTCGCTGGAAGTAAGCGATAAGACCATCGAAAAGATGCTGGAAAAAGTTGACCACCACCTAGAGCGCGTGAACGAAGCTCGTACCTACGGTGGCTGGCAAACCGCAGCCTACTTTATCGGTGACAGCGCTGCCTCGTCTGAATCCTTAGCGAGCATTTTCCTCGGGTTGATGCGCGGCAGTCGCTCCAGTACTGAAGACTTTGCTCTGACGACCTGGCAGTCTCAAAACAAAAGGGTAGTACTCGACTGGTTAGCTACGCTTACACATCCGCGTCTTACCCCAGCCTTCTCTGAAGGCATCAATATTGATTACCTGACACCCGCCACGCTGGTATCGGGTAAAGAAATGGCGATTCAGCTTAGCCTGCCGCGCCGTTCAACTTCCACTGTGGCAGTACTTCAAACTCAGGCTTTCGGGCGTAAAGTTCAGCGTCTTGACAGCAATGGAGAGAGAACACGAGCCGATCGTGAAATCAGCCTTGGTTCTATACGCCACTTGTGGAACGATCTGCCACAAACTATCAATCTGGATGTTAACCAGCTGGCGAGTCATCTTTTTGTCACGGGCTCAACCGGGGCCGGTAAAAGCAATACCATTTATGAGCTTCTTTCCCAACTAGGCCTCCATAATGTGTCGTTTATGGTTATTGAGCCGGCAAAAGGTGAGTACAAACATATGTTTGGTCACCGTAACGACGTCCGGGTGCTGGGCAGTAACGCGAAATACAGTGAGTTGCTGCGTATCAACCCCTTCCGTTTCCCGGATGAGACTCACGTCCTTGAGCACATCGATCGGCTGGTGGAGATCTTCACCATGTGCTGGCCGATGTATGCCGCGATGCCCGCCATCCTTAAAGAGGCCATTCTGCAAAGCTACAGCGAATGCGGTTGGGACATGGTCACCTCTGTTAACCGCTTCACCCCGGCCTTATTCCCGACGTTCAACGATCTGCTGGTGCAGTTGAAAGCCGTGATCGATGATTCTGCCTACTCCCAGGAGCTTAAAAGCAATTATACCGGCTCGCTGGTGACGCGAGTGAAATCATTGACCAACGGACTAAATGGGCTGATTTTCTGCGGCGAAGAAATTGATAACGCAGAGCTGTTCGACAGTAACGTGATTGTCGATCTCAGTCGCATTGGTTCTCAGGAAACGAAATCGCTGATTATGGGGATCCTGGTCATCCGCCTGAGTGAACATCGCGCTGCGTTTTCAGGCATGAATCAGCCGCTGAAACACGTCACCGTGCTGGAAGAGGCACACAATATCCTCAAGCGCAGCACCTCCGGCGGCGGTGGGGAAGGGAATGATATTACGGGAAAATCGGTGGAGATGCTCTCCAACGCGATTGCCGAGATGCGTACGTGGGGAGAAGGATTTATCATTGCCGATCAGTCACCTTACGCCGTTGATATTTCAGCGATTCGTAATACCAACACGAAAATAATTATGCGTCTGCCGGATGAAGCTGACCGACGCATCGCCGGGAAATCTGCTGGATTAAACGACGATCAACTTGATGAGCTTGCGCGTCTGCCAAAAGGGGTGGCACTGGTTTATCAGAATGACTGGCTTGAGCCTGTGCTGTGCCGGATTAATAAGTTTGCCGGGAAAGAAGAGACCTACCGTTATGAAGCTACCGCAGTAAGTTCGGGCAATGCCCAACTTTTTAACCAGCAACTGATTGCCTGGCTGATGGCTTCGCGCCTGCGACAGCCACTGGCGATCTCGTTGGAAACTCTGGAGGCTGGGCTGGAAGGTAGCTCCCTGGCAACCGGGCAAAAAATTGTGCTGAAAACGCTATTCGAAGAGTTCCGCACAACGGGAGAAATTAGCCTGCAAAACGAACAACATTTTGCCCGCCTGGCAAAGCTGGTCGTTAACCTGCTGGATTGCAACTCCGCCATTGAACGATGTGTTCGTACTACGCCGGGCTTTGATGAATTGGCGCAGTCGTTCCGTCAGCTTATTGTTAAGCAAACCGGTGAATTGCCTGCGGGGATTGAATTGGCGGTACAGCAGTGCTTCATGCGTGAGCTGGCTGGCAGAAATGATGAATATCTGAAGGTATATGCCGCATGGCGTAAACACGTCACCCCGGAGACTGTAGCATGATTGAGATGACCGTTTTAAAAGAGCTGGCGGTGGAATCACTGGGGGAGCTGTTGGAAAGCGTGAAGGAGATACGCATTGAAGACATTAATGTCAAAGAGCTCGACAAGCCTGTTGATCTGGAACTGCCGCGTAATGAGTTGACTCCGCTTTCCGAAGAAACCAAAGAGGTATTAAGCGAGGAAGGTTACACTGATGAGGTGATCGAAAGTATCAACAGCGAAGAGGAGGCAGCGATTTATCGGGATGCAGGTCTCGAATGTCAGACGGTTAACGGTAATGACGCATTAATTAATACTGAAATCGACCTGGATCAAACTGATGCGTTAGGTGATACCAACCTCGAACGTATGGAAAAGGGCAAGTCGCCGTTGGATGCCAATGGTAAACCGATTGAATTACATCACGTCGGGCAGAAGCCTGATTCCCCGCTGGCGGAGCTGACCCACGCGCAGCACATGGAAGGTGGCAATAACACTATTTTGCACGACACAACCAAAGAGTCTGAAATTGATCGTGGCGCCTTTGCTAAAGAGCGTGAGGCACACTGGAAAGCACGAGCTGAAGAGATTAAACAACGTCAGGAGGAGGCAGCATGAAGACGTTAGCGCAACAGGTTGCGGCGCAAGGTGCCGATATTCGCCCTGCCGAAGAGAATGAAATTACTACTGCGGAACAGGTACTACGGATGCAATTTTCCCCAGAGTATAAAACCTATTTGTCTGAATTCGGTTTGATTGCCTTTGGGGCAACTGAGATTAGCGGCCTTGGGGTTCCTGCGACGTCGCATCTGAATATTCTGAGCGCGATAGAGCCGCTTCGTAAGGGTAAGGACTATCCGCCGCAGGCTGTACCGCTTTGTGATATTGGTGATGGCTACTATTACCTTTATGATAATCAGCAGCGCAAAATCCTCACCTGGTCGATGATTAACGGAGTTGTGGAAACTAGTGAGGAGACACTGGAGGCGTTTCTGCTGCGTATCATCTTCGACGTTGAGTCATAAAAACTGACGCATTATTCATTTATAGTACAAACCCGCCAGTCACGAAAAGCTGGTGGGTTGTAGGACATTCATCATTCCCTCCTATATTATTCTTTCTCTTCGATATCTTTCTCATCATCACCTCAGAGAAGTGCTACGTTACAGTGTGCTTATTCCTTTGATAGTTCTTATTAGTTATTCCCTACAAAAAGAAAGCCCTTTGCGAATACTTGGTTTTCAGTGCTACTATTTGGTGGCGTCAATTGAGTTAACTGGTTATTTATCAGTTATATTGGGGTGTAAAACCGTCGCAGTTACTGTCTTTTTATATAGTATTTGAGACTGGTCAAGTTGGTGGCAAAGTCTCAGTCGGCGTTTCCAGGAATATGGATCATCACGCTAGAGTGTATTCAGTGTAATGGTCGCTCTTGCCTCTGAAGTCGGTCATGGAATGTTTATGGATAAATTGTCAGAGAAATTGCCGTTTGATGCTTCGAAGCTTTTCGAAGCCCTTACGTATCAGTTAGTTGTTGCGCTTGAATACTGCCATAAGCTGGAGAAGGGGAAACGCCTCTGGGTCGAGGTGTACGGCGATGTAACCTTGGAGGATGTGGCTCAGGTGGAGGTCAAGCTATATGCCGATACCTTGAGAGATGGCCACCAGAACATCTGGAACACCTTGAATAACTGGTTGAATAAAGCGTTTGACCATAAGGCCTACGAAAGCCTGATACTCTTGACGAACCAGGAGTACTCACCCAAGTCTACCCTGACCGACTGGAATTGCTCCACCGCTGGCGAAAAGCTCGCTTTACTGCGTGCGATCTACGACGGTGCCGAGCAGCGCTTTGCCGCCTCCAAGGCGACGGAGCCATCGGAAACCCTACAGTTGCAGCGGTCGGTCATGGATCTGGCAATCAGAGACGATTTGCTGGAGGTGCTGGAGCGCGCGGTATTCATCACCGGCTCGCCTTCGCTCGACGAGCGACTCCATGCCTATAAGGTGGAAAAACTCAGGGTCATACGGGAGTCGAAGCAGCAGACCTTCATGGATGACATCTTGGGCTTCATTGGCAGCTCGCGGTACATCAATATGTAGTGGTTTACTGAATTTGGCCACCTGAACAGAGGTGATATGCTCACCTCAGAACATTACAGGTGCCTCAATGAAAAAAAGAAATTTCAGCGCAGAGTTTAAACGTGAATCCGCTCAACTGGTCCTTGATCAGAACTACACCGTTGCAGCTGCGGCCAGTGCTATGGATGTGGGTCTTTCTACCATGACGCGATGGGTAAAGCAGTTACGGGATGAACGACAGGGCAAAATACCTAAAGCCTCCCCTATAACCCCGGAACAGATTGAAATACGTGAGCTGAAGAAAAAGCTACAACGCATTGAAATGGAAAACGACATATTAAAAAAGGCTACCGCGCTCTTGATGTCAGACTCCCTGAACAATTCTCGTTAATCGGGAAACTCAGAGCGCAGTATCCTGTGGTCACACTCTGCCACGTGTTCGGGGTTCATCGCAGTAGCTACAAATACTGGGAGAAAAGCGCCGAAAAGCCAGACGGCTGGCGAGCTGTGTTACGCAGCCAGGTTCGGGAGCTGCATAACATCAGCCATGGCTCTGCTGGCGCAAGAAGTATCGCCATTATGGCAACCCTGAGAGGCTTCAGAATGGGACGCTGGCTTGCTGGCAGGCTCATGAAAGAACTGGGGCTGGTGAGTTGTCAGCAGCCTACCCACCGGTATAAACGTGTTGGTCATGAACACATCGCTATCCCGAATCGCCTTGAGCGACAGTTCGCAGTGACAGAACCTAACCAGGTGTGGTGCGGCGATGTGACGTACATCTGGACAGGCAAGCGTTGGGCTTACCTTGCAGTTGTTCTCGATCTGTTCGCAAGGAAACCAGTGGGCTGGGCAATGTCATTCTCGCCGGATAGCAAGCTGACCATCAGAGCGCTGGAAATGGCGTGGGAAGCTCGCGGTAAACCAGCCGGAGTGATGTTCCACAGTGACCAGGGTAGCCACTATACAAGCAGGCAGTTCCGGCAGTTACTGTGGCGTTGCCAGATCAGGCAGAGTATGAGCCGACGTGGAAACTGTTGGGACAACAGCCCGATGGAACGCTTCTTCCGTAGTCTGAAAAACGAGTGGGTGCCAGTGACAGGTTATATAAACTTTAGCGATGCTGCTCATGCGATCACAGACTATATCGTCGGGTATTACAGCTCGCTAAGGCCGCATGACTATAACGGTGGGTTGCCCCCAAACGAATCGGAAAACCGATACTGGAAAAACTCTAAAGCCGTGGCCAGTTTTAGTTGACCACTACA
>NZ_JAOWHQ010000060.1:0-4269 GCF_030332565.1 Citrobacter sp. Cpo109 | reverse complement strand
TGACCTGCTCCCCGTTGATTAGTACACCCCGATGTTAGTAATGTCTTCATAAGCCACATGAGGACATCCCCATGAAGAAGCGTTTTTCCGACGAACAGATCATCAGTATTCTCCGCGAAGCCGAAGCTGGGGTACCCGCCCGTGAACTCTGCCGCAAGCATGCCATTTCCGATGCCACGTTTTACACCTGGCGTAAGAAGTATGGCGGTATGGAGGTGCCTGAAGTTAAGCGCCTGAAGTCGCTTGAGGAAGAGAACACCAGACTCAAGAAGCTGCTTGCCGAAGCCATGCTGGATAAAGAGGCGCTTCAGGTGGCTCTTGGGCGAAAGTACTGACGACAGACCAGAAGCGGGAAACCGTGATGTTGATGTGTGATGCGACCGGTCTGTCGCAACGTCGTGCCTGCAGGCTTACAGGTTTATCCCTGTCGACCTGCCGCTATGAGGCTCACCGTCCGGCTGCTGATGCGCATTTATCAGGGCGCATCATTGAGCTGGCACTGGAGCGCAGGCGTTTTGGCTACCGTCGTATTTGGCAGTTGCTGCGCCGTGAAGGGCTTCATGTTAATCATAAGCGCGTGTACCGGCTTTATCACCTCAGTGGCCTGGGCGTAAAACGCAGAAGACGTCGTAAAGGGCTGGCAACAGAACGTCTGCCGCTGCTCCGTCCGGCGGCGCCCAATCTGACCTGGTCGATGGATTTCGTCATGGACGCACTTTCCACCGGTCGCAGGATCAAGTGTCTTACCTGCGTCGATGATTTCACAAAGGAATGCCTGACGGTCACTGTTGCCTTTGGGATTTCAGGCGTTCAGGTCACGCGTATTCTGGACAGCATTGCACTGTTTCGAGGCTATCCGGCGACGATAAGAACTGACCAGGGGCCGGAGTTCACTTGCCGTGCACTGGATCAATGGGCCTTTGAGCATGGTGTTGAGTTGCGCTTAATCCAGCCGGGCAAGCCAACGCAGAACGGATTTATTGAGAGCTTTAACGGACGATTTCGCGATGAATGTTTGAATGAGCACTGGTTCAGCGATATCGTTCATGCCAGGAAAATTATTAATGACTGGCGGCAGGATTATAACGAATGCCGCCCGCACTCCACGCTGAATTATCAGACACCGTCTGAATTTGCAGCGGGCTGGAGAAAGGGTCATTCTGAGAATGAAGATTCCGACGTTACTAACTGAGTGTTGTATCTAATCGTGGGGGCAGGTCAATGGATGTTTGCCATTTCCCTGAACCTTTATGATAGCTAACCCCTTTATACACTGAGGTAGCATTTTCTTGCTTGCTCTTATTACGATTGTTTTCTGCTTTCGTAGCAGCACGTAAATTTGATGGATGGTTGTTATAACGATTGCGATCAATATGATCTACAATTTCAGGCCATAAACCTGAATGCAGATAAAACACTACACGGTGATAAGAAAAGCGTAATCCTTCAAAAATAAAGTGAGTATAACATTCTTTATTTGTAGTGGTTTCAATAGGATTTCCAGTTTCATTGTCCAATAGTTGATCATTAACAAGTGTAATTTTTTCACGGATACGCTCTAGCGCCTCGTTAACTTCTTTAATTTTTGTTAGACTCATTTATATTCAATCCCCTTTTGTGATAAGAGATACACTAAGAAAGCCTATCCCTTGAAATTATTTATGCTATTGTATTATTTATTTGTTCTCTGGTTCTCGTGATTGCTTCAAATATTTTCTTATCTCGATATTCAGGACTGACAAAACCCTGAATTTTAATACCATATTTGATTAGATAATTAATGAATTATTGTCTAAAAATTTAACTAGTTGAATGATTTATTCATTAATTTATCTCCATTTATTGGATTAGAAGTGATAGAAAGATCAATATTAATTATTTACCTATTATATATATAGTAAAAAACCCATTTTCGTTGGGACATCTGTAGTAAATAAGTAGTAAAAAGTATGTATTCTGTAGTATTTTCTTTACTACATATATAATACCTCCAGAAATGAGAAAAGTTGGGATTGATTATTGAGGAACGTATGTTGTATTCCTCAGATTTAAGAATGTAATTTAATGCACCTAAAACGAATTATGAGAGACTTTAAAAAAAGTGAAGGAAAGGTGTTAGGAATAGATTTAAATTGATTACAGAGGCTCTCATGACGCTACTGATACACACATATTTCATATGGATACTTTCGCAGCACGTATTCATGTAGTGAATGTTGACCTATGTCATTCTGAAACAGTATTTCTTTATGAATTTTATTAATTCGATTTTGTATCAGTGGTAATTTAAAATGATTTCTCAATGTAACTGTTAGTTACCAAATTGTATACTCACTCGTTTAATCAAAGATAAACAAAATGGCTGAAATTGTAGCGCTCGGTTTAGATCACTGGATAATCACAGGATGGATTGTCATTATTATTGGCTTGGTTATTTCTCAGAATGAGGATGTAATCAATGCTTCTGTTAAAAGTAAAAACAGTTCATATGATTTTTGGGTAACTGCATTAGTCTATGTAGGTTTTGGTTGGTTGTGTGTCACTTTGATAGCTGTTGTTAAATTTATCTGGTTTAACGTGTGACATAAAAAAGGGGCAATTAAGCCCCTTTGTCATATCAAGCCTGAGAGCCTCTAGGAAGCGTCCAAAAGAAAAGGTAGGCAATCACCTTACCTACCTTCATAAAACTTAACCTGATGCGATTCAGAGAGACGTTGTTAATCTGAAACTATCAAGAATTTATCCAATCACCAACTTCCAGCTCTCACGGCATAATCCTATGACATTCGTTTTAGGATTAGATTTAACATTCTCCACTATCCTTTTAGACAGTGTTGATTGTTGGAATCTTGCTGATGTTCAGCGAGCTAATGGGTCTATGTCCTCTCGTCTGGGACCAAATCAATTCCTGCGCAATGCTCAACCCATTGAATTACCTGAAGAATTAAACCGATCCTCAAATCTGAGGATCGACTTAGTTGCATCTAATCGTCAGATTGGTACTTGGTTGGAAGAGCGATTGTAGTGGTTTACTGAATTTGGCCACCTGAACAGAGGTGATATGCTCACCTCAGAACATTACAGGTGCCTCAATGAAAAAAAGAAATTTCAGCGCAGAGTTTAAACGTGAATCCGCTCAACTGGTCCTTGATCAGAACTACACCGTTGCAGCTGCGGCCAGTGCTATGGATGTGGGTCTTTCTACCATGACGCGATGGGTAAAGCAGTTACGGGATGAACGACAGGGCAAAATACCTAAAGCCTCCCCTATAACCCCGGAACAGATTGAAATACGTGAGCTGAAGAAAAAGCTACAACGCATTGAAATGGAAAACGACATATTAAAAAAGGCTACCGCGCTCTTGATGTCAGACTCCCTGAACAATTCTCGTTAATCGGGAAACTCAGAGCGCAGTATCCTGTGGTCACACTCTGCCACGTGTTCGGGGTTCATCGCAGTAGCTACAAATACTGGGAGAAAAGCGCCGAAAAGCCAGACGGCTGGCGAGCTGTGTTACGCAGCCAGGTTCGGGAGCTGCATAACATCAGCCATGGCTCTGCTGGCGCAAGAAGTATCGCCATTATGGCAACCCTGAGAGGCTTCAGAATGGGACGCTGGCTTGCTGGCAGGCTCATGAAAGAACTGGGGCTGGTGAGTTGTCAGCAGCCTACCCACCGGTATAAACGTGTTGGTCATGAACACATCGCTATCCCGAATCGCCTTGAGCGACAGTTCGCAGTGACAGAACCTAACCAGGTGTGGTGCGGCGATGTGACGTACATCTGGACAGGCAAGCGTTGGGCTTACCTTGCAGTTGTTCTCGATCTGTTCGCAAGGAAACCAGTGGGCTGGGCAATGTCATTCTCGCCGGATAGCAAGCTGACCATCAGAGCGCTGGAAATGGCGTGGGAAGCTCGCGGTAAACCAGCCGGAGTGATGTTCCACAGTGACCAGGGTAGCCACTATACAAGCAGGCAGTTCCGGCAGTTACTGTGGCGTTGCCAGATCAGGCAGAGTATGAGCCGACGTGGAAACTGTTGGGACAACAGCCCGATGGAACGCTTCTTCCGTAGTCTGAAAAACGAGTGGGTGCCAGTGACAGGTTATATAAACTTTAGCGATGCTGCTCATGCGATCACAGACTATATCGTCGGGTATTACAGCTCGCTAAGGCCGCATGACTATAACGGTGGGTTGCCCCCAAACGAATCGGAAAACCGATACTGGAAAAACTCTAAAGCCGTGGCCAGTTTTAGTTGACCACTACA
>NZ_JAOWHQ010000059.1:0-184670 GCF_030332565.1 Citrobacter sp. Cpo109 | reverse complement strand
TGACCTGCTCCCCGTTGATTAGTACACCCCGATGTTAGTAATGTCTTCATAAGCCACATGAGGACATCCCCATGAAGAAGCGTTTTTCCGACGAACAGATCATCAGTATTCTCCGCGAAGCCGAAGCTGGGGTACCCGCCCGTGAACTCTGCCGCAAGCATGCCATTTCCGATGCCACGTTTTACACCTGGCGTAAGAAGTATGGCGGTATGGAGGTGCCTGAAGTTAAGCGCCTGAAGTCGCTTGAGGAAGAGAACACCAGACTCAAGAAGCTGCTTGCCGAAGCCATGCTGGATAAAGAGGCGCTTCAGGTGGCTCTTGGGCGAAAGTACTGACGACAGACCAGAAGCGGGAAACCGTGATGTTGATGTGTGATGCGACCGGTCTGTCGCAACGTCGTGCCTGCAGGCTTACAGGTTTATCCCTGTCGACCTGCCGCTATGAGGCTCACCGTCCGGCTGCTGATGCGCATTTATCAGGGCGCATCATTGAGCTGGCACTGGAGCGCAGGCGTTTTGGCTACCGTCGTATTTGGCAGTTGCTGCGCCGTGAAGGGCTTCATGTTAATCATAAGCGCGTGTACCGGCTTTATCACCTCAGTGGCCTGGGCGTAAAACGCAGAAGACGTCGTAAAGGGCTGGCAACAGAACGTCTGCCGCTGCTCCGTCCGGCGGCGCCCAATCTGACCTGGTCGATGGATTTCGTCATGGACGCACTTTCCACCGGTCGCAGGATCAAGTGTCTTACCTGCGTCGATGATTTCACAAAGGAATGCCTGACGGTCACTGTTGCCTTTGGGATTTCAGGCGTTCAGGTCACGCGTATTCTGGACAGCATTGCACTGTTTCGAGGCTATCCGGCGACGATAAGAACTGACCAGGGGCCGGAGTTCACTTGCCGTGCACTGGATCAATGGGCCTTTGAGCATGGTGTTGAGTTGCGCTTAATCCAGCCGGGCAAGCCAACGCAGAACGGATTTATTGAGAGCTTTAACGGACGATTTCGCGATGAATGTTTGAATGAGCACTGGTTCAGCGATATCGTTCATGCCAGGAAAATTATTAATGACTGGCGGCAGGATTATAACGAATGCCGCCCGCACTCCACGCTGAATTATCAGACACCGTCTGAATTTGCAGCGGGCTGGAGAAAGGGTCATTCTGAGAATGAAGATTCCGACGTTACTAACTGAGTGTTGTATCTAATCGTGGGGGCAGGTCAGTAAGGCGCTGTGTAAGAAGTTGGGAATCTGTAATATCACCCTTTGTCGTTTAGAGGCGCAACACGGCTTTGAATATGCTTTGAATGTGCTACTTGGGAAAAAGCATAAACTTCGCTAACTCACTGAATTTTTAAAGGCTGACCTTATCGGGTTGGCCTTTTTTATTGTTTAAAGATTGATGAGAATGAAATATCTCTCTTCACAATGCTGCGCTAATCAACCATTGTTGTGCTTCACCTCGCCGGAGGAAGGCAAAATCATAACGAACAAGAGTTCCATGGGGGAAGCGCCTTTGTACTTACAAAAAATACCACTTATTCACTTACTTTAGTTACTCGCTCGCAGTAGAACCCACATCCAGATACCTTCGACAGTGTAAAAACGAAAGGCTTTTAATTGTTCAAGGTCTCTATATTTAAAGAAAAAAAACAATGTATAATCTCAGAACATTTAACCTAATGAGCACATAGATATGCTTAAACATACCCTGGTAAAAAACATACTTTTTTTCATGGCGTTAGCGTTAATTCTTTTTGGTATTTATGCAACTTTCACTTTGAGTGCTACGAGAGGAACCGTCATAATTGGAGCAGGTCTGGGCATAATGGTTATTACTCAATTCGATTGGAGCGAGATAAAAATACTTGGGCTTGAAGCAAAGTTAAGGGATACAATAAGCGATGCAGAAAATGTGTTAGATAGTTTGAGAAAAATTTCCATACCTATTTCTGAAGTTGCAATTTCATTGGCATCGAGAACAGGAAGAATGGATACCGCCACTTCAAACAAAGACCTGTTTAATCTTGTAACGTCTATATCAAATGAATTAAGAAGAATTAATGTAAGTGACAAAGAATTAGATGAAATAAAGAAGGACTGGTATTATTTCACAACTTTTGATATGTGCTCTATCTTATTAGAAGAAGCAAAAACAATTTTAAAAACACATCATGATAAACTAGAACAACAATATCGACTTTGGGTTGGTAACAAACCTATTTCAGATCATGTGACTAATCAAAAAATGATTGAGCAGGTTGAACATGCCAAAAAAGAATTGCAATATTTACGTAATCTCTTATGGAAAAAACCTTACTATGACATGCCATTTATCCTCAGGAAAGCTATAGATGAAAGCTCAGTCATTACTGCCAAAGAAAAAGAGTCTTTCTGGAAAAGCAATGATGAATTATGGAAAGATATTATATTTTATATAGAACACAAGAATTTTAGACGCCCACAATTATGGTTGTCTAAATAAAAAAGGGGTGCAAGCCCCTTTTAAATTCTTTAGAAAAGCACAAGAAAATAATAGTGCACTCTAATCTTAGTGTTTCACTATTTATAATTTTCCAAATTCCTTACTAATTCATCCCTTTCCTTTAACAAATCATCATGCATATTTCTCGACATTGGATCAGTAAGATCAAATGCGCCTTTCCCCAAATTTAAATTTTTAACACCATCAATGAGCGCTGTTCTAACAAGATTTCTATCGTTCACATCATTTACGTTATCCATTAAATCAAGGATATTTTTGTGTAATTCCAAGAGTGAATTATATATAGACATCACTGAATTTTTTTTGTTTACTCTTGTTTTGTAACTAATTTCATTTATTTTTTTATTTATATTATCAAGTGAGCCAACAATTCCTTTTCTAGCCTCAACCCTGATAATTTCACTCTTACTTCTAGATTTTGTCTGGAACAAAACTTCAGAGTTGACAACATCGCTTAATCTTGCCACATCAGAAACAATCGTTTTTATTCCATTTCTGTATGACTCATAGTTTGCAACAAAGTTTCCGACTGGATTAAGAGCCGTTAATAATACGCATATTTTACCATAAGCTGTAATACGAGCCTTTATAGAACCATCTTCGAAAGTTACTTCAATATCGACATCATCATAGAGGAAGAACCTCATTCGCTCTTCGGCATGGGTTTTAATGATATTCCTAATTCTTTCAATGGCTTCTTGTTTTTTCTCTCCATTAACAGTTAAAAGCCATTCAGGCTCAACATGTACATATGACTGGCTAAGAATGTTACTATTAATATAATCAGCCATGATAGTCCTTTATAATTTTTACTTTTCTGTTTATGAATAATACAAGGTTTGCCCGTCTAATTGCTGCAAAAAAAAATCTTTATTGCATATTATTAATGACAGCAAGCATACCTTGCGACCTTTGGCTCAGAGCCAGTCTAACTCATCAATAACATAACAAACTGTGAAGAGGGGGAAGGTATGCATATATCTTTTTGTGATCCCTGTCCCAGTTTTCTCATGCCCGACTACCTGTTGTAAATGCGCTAAGTTGCCAACCCATCCGGCTAAACAGGTTGAAATCATGGTATGTCGGAAGCTATGCACCAATCGCCGCTGCCCATAGTCATCAAGATAAGGAATACCAAGCTGATCACGCACATCTGCTAAAACTTTGCCGATCTTCGGCATGTTCTTACCCGACACAGGCGAAAAGATTTTCTCTTTCCATTGGCGGTTTACAAAATCAAGGAATCCCCATTCGATCAGTTTGGGATGTATTACAACCTGTCTAGTCGCGTTCTCAGTTTTCCCCTGCCCTCCTTCCGCGATCAGGAGATAGTGCCGCTGACTATCCTCATCATATTTGATATGAGATTTTTCCAGCTTTGCGATCTCGCCTCTTCTGGCTCCCGTGTACGCCAACAAAAGAGTGATCCACTTCTGCCAACCGTCAGGCTGCTTGAGCGCCCACCCCACAAACTTTCTCATTTCTGCTGCACTGTATGCTCCAAACCTCGCTTTAGACGGTGCGGCGACGATCCCATCTGTCGGAGACTTCTCCAGAATATCTTTATTATCAGTCAGGAAGGTTTTGAAGAGCGATTTATACATCTTTAAATGCTTGTGGATAGACTCAGCGCCAACCAAATCTTCGGGCGGAACATCATCACTCTCGATTAGTTGCTGAACCGTCATTGACCGATAAGGCTGTACAACACGCTTAGGCAAGTTTTCAACAACCTCCATTACCTGTTTAATGTCTTGCTTGGTAATCGTGGTTACATCAGTTGATGAACCCAAGACATTCAACATCACCTCCATAAAGCGCTCATTGGCTTGAGAGATAGCCTTCGTCCAGTTTTGGGCTTTCTCCTCTTTATACATCTTCCACGCGCCAGCCAGTGTTAACACGTGTTCTGGTTGTGCTTCAGTTTGTTCTTCCTCATCTATCAAAGGAGTGACAACCTCGCGGTCTTCGTGAACAACTATCGGCTGAATATTGCGCCGCACATCATTCAGAAATTGGTGCGCCAGCCATTGTTCATTCTGCTGCTTCAGACTATTGCCATACTCAGAAAGACGCTTGCCGAAGTGATCCGGTTGGATGGTTCCACGTTGAACCAGAGGGATTACAGGAGAAGCAAAAGACATGAGCAATTGCGCCTGGGTGTGGCTGTCAGTCTCTAACGACTTACGGAAAAACTTGTTATCAGGCAGACGGAAGCGAACGTAATAGACTCCGTTACGTTTAATGGTGTGGCGTATGGTTTTGTGTCCCATTTAGAGAGCCTCAATGTGTTACGGCTGAACAATACGGGACGAAAAGGAGCAATAATCTTTTGATTTATATGAGGATAATCGCCAGGACTACGCTGGCATTATCCAGATCAGGTGGTACGGGTATTTCTCAGCCTTCACCAGAAGGGCACCCCGAGTCGTTGAAACACAAACGTAATATGCTGGTTTCAGTAACAGGATACTGCCTGTGCTTAACGATGTAAATTGGCGCACTCCCCACTCCCGCAGTGAAACTACTGGTCAAGGTTGCTGCAATTCTGTACTTTCATTTACACTTTTTACGAAATGACTGGAGTGATCACAAAATAGTGCTTGTCAGACATCCGGTATGCCAGGAATGATACATGACTGATTTTGATGACCCGAAGAGGTAGAGAGGATGGGTATGAAGAATAAAATGTTGCTGGGTGCACTTCTGCTTGCAAGCAGCGTCGTCTGGGCCGCACCAGCTGCAACAGCTGCCCCCACCGGTATCGATAAGTATGAACTGAGCAGCTTTATTGCTGACTTCACCCATTTCAAACCCGGTGACAAGGTTCCACCACTGTATCTCACCGAAGAATACACCATTAAACAGTGGAATCTGCGCAACCTGCCCGCGCCGACGGCAGGCACCCACTGGACCTACATGGGCGGCGCGTATGTACTGGTCAATGATGCCGATGCTAAGATCATTAAGGCCTACGACGGCGAGATTTTTTATCATCGTTGAAAAAATACGCACTCGCTCTGATGAGGGAGTGCGTAAAATACCATATCATTATTAATCATAATCGATAACAATTTTTACACGGCTCAATACCTGCCCGGCTTTAAATATCTTATCTCCATAAGGAGTATATTTATATTTCAGCGGTATAATCGTATTTCTGGCCACGTTTTCTTTTAAATCTCCCCATGCTATCAGATCATAACGATTATTGCTTAAATTAACTACAGAACCATTTTTTATTAACTCAAAGCCAATATTTCCCGCGCTATCACTATTCGTATATTCATTAGGCAAAACATTACCTACAGCATTATCAGAAACGAATCTGTAATGAACAGATCTTGTGGCATAGGCCACAGCTTGGTCACAATCAATTTTCACTTCGGCATCAGCATCATGCACAAGCTCTTTACTTACATCTCCGTAACTTATGTTGCTAATTTTAACGGTAGTATCATTAAAAGAACATGTGGTTGGAGTGTAATTAAACTTAACTCTTATATATTGTTTTAAATTATAAGAATCCGAACCGGAACTTTCATTAAAACGCACATGATCTTTAAGAGTCACAGTTTCCCCTATGTTTTTTATTTCAGATGAAATAGATTTATTTTTTGTTAATCTGTATTTAATTGCATAGGTTACCTTAGAATTAAGATCATTTCTCGGAAAATTAAAATAATAACGAGCAATATCAAAAAAACTATTTGCAACGCTATAAGAACCGAGTGAGCTATTAACAGATAACTGAACTTCAACATATACACCATCATTATTTCCAGTTGTTAATATCTGATAATATTCAGAGGTACCAGATTCTTGACTTCTGGCTGTTAACTTATAAGATGAGCCTGGGTTAGACATTCCAAAATCACAATGATAGGTACTATTTCCTCCCGTAAAATTAAGAGGAATGTCTTCTGTTGATTGAAATGAATTAAGAGAGGCATCATTCAAATCCAACTCAATCACGTCACTTTCAGCTGTTGCACCAGTAGTACTTGGATTAAAATCCAAAAATTTAAATGAAACCGGAAAACAATTGCAGAATACTGAACTTGACATCATAACCAAAATTAATCCCAGGATAAATCTCATATCTCCTCCTCACCGACAAATATAAACTTTACTTTCATCAATCGTTTTACCAAAGGAGATTGAGCATGAAAGTCCCTGTTGTTTATCCACTGCGACTTTAATTTCCGGCGGCACACTGTCGGTACGAATAAAGAGCTGGCTTCCCTGACCTACCACACCGATATTGTGTCCATGAATATCCTCTACTTCGTAACCAAACGTCAGCGGTGAACCATCAGGGCGCTGCGCCCGGATATACCAGGGTTTGCGTTGGTCGGTATCAAACCTTGTCAGCACTACCGCTCCGCGGTAAGGGGCGGCGCTGCGGCGGTTGCCTTGCAGGTCGGTTTCACTATTGGTGTTAGACACATCCAGCGTCAGGTGGTTTTCACGATAAGGCGTTAAACCGTCGTAGACCACCACGCCATTACGGTTGGTGGTACGGTATTTCTGCCCGTTCACATATGCTCCTTCCAGACCCGGCGCATGCATCACGGCAAACGTTTCCGACAGTCGGTTGGCTAAATTCACGCCACCAGACCAGGCCACAAGGCCACCCGAAATGCTGCCGCCAGCTTGCGTATATTTAGACGACTGGCTGTAGCTGCCGTTAAGCGTAGCAACTGGCGCATTCCACGTCAGATTGCCGCCCGCTGTTGTCTCGCTGTCCTGCCGTTGATGACTGAGATTCACCCCATAGTTAAACTGATCGCGACTGCCTGCGGTACCGGAAAGCCCGGTATTGTTAGACGCAAAACCATCATCATCAAAAGTCGTTGAGTTAGACACATACAAATGTCTGCGCGGAGCGCTAATATCATCTCCCCAGTCAAACGGAATGGAGATAAAGATGTTAAAACGTTTATCTTCGTGATGATCTTCATCGTAAGTCTGACTAGCTGAAAAGGTATAGCTAATCCGTTGCCAGCTATTGGAATAACTCAGTTGATAATCTTTGCTGCTACCGCTACGCCCCCAGTAGTCTCGCCACAGCGTACTGAGCGAGAATGAACCCCAACCTTGCGGCAGAGACTGGCTGACGTTGGCCGAAAAACTGTTCTTACGACCAAAATCATTCTGATAATAATCTGCAATGTCATACACATCGTTTTCATCGCGACGGTAGTTATTTTTGTTATTTGCCCAGACGTGATCGTTAAACGTGCGATAGTCCTTGGAAGAGTAGCGATACGCCGCCAGGCCAAAACGGGTGGCAGTTTGTGTCAAATACTTGTTATAAGCAATCTGGTAACTTTGCCCGTCAAACACATCACCGCTATCCTGCTTACTGTGGGACTGTGTTGCATCAACGGAAATCGCGCCAATACGCGTATTCCAGCCGGTACCCAACGTAAACGCATTGTAGTTATCCGCCAGCATGGTACCGCCGTACAGCGTTAACAGATTATTCAGCCCGTACTGATAGCTCATCTGTGCAAAGTCGGTCTGGTTACTGGCGCCTTCGATATGGCTACGCCCAGCCGCAAAATCATATTTTGAGACACCCGGCTGCAACATATTGGGCACCGCAGCATAGGGCACCAGATAGGTTGTTACCGATCCGTCCGCCTCTTTGATACTGACGTCAAGATCCGCACCGCCACCAGCCAACTGCAAATCAGCAATAGAGAACGGGCCAGGCGGAACCTCTTTCTGGTAAACCACAAAGCCGTTCTGCTCGATGGTGACCAACGCATTGCTTTGCGCAATCCCCTGAACCAGCGGCGTAAAATTCTGCTTTGAGTTTGGCAGCATCTGCATATCGCGATACAACCGTACGCCACGAAAGCGCACAGCATCAAAAATATCTGATGAGGTATACATATCCCCGGCACGCAGAGTGCCCAAAATTTGCGGGATGCCGCGTTCCAGATACAGGGTGTTGCTTTTCCACTCCCCGCTGCTGTCATCGGTTTTGTTATAGCTGGCATCGGAATGCAGCTGCCAGCCCAGCAGGTTTAACCCACTGGTAAAACGCGCGTAGGTACTTTTGCTGTTACCAGAATCCTTATAGTCGCTGTAATACTGGCTGGCATAGTACGAGGTATAGAAGGCATTGATGCCGTGATCCCAGTTCTCAGGAGGAACATACCCTTGCTCAAGTTCATCGACATAGGCCTGCGGAACGCTGAGATCCAGGCGAAACGTGCCGATATTCCAGGCATAACTGCCCCCTTGCACCGCCTGCTTTAGGGTTGGGCATTCATTCTGCTTGTCCAACGCCTGTATATTTATCCCCAGACGCGTTAATACATCGCGTGATAAACAGGTATCATCCGGATTATCCTTAACCGTAATTTCATACTTACCACGCCACTGTTTATTGACGTAGATATCAATATCATATTGGCCTGGCAGGGGTTGATTATCGTCGAGGCGAAAATCAGAAACTTTCTCGCCTTTCATGCCACCCATCATAAAGTGAGTGTCAAACGTTTCCTCTGCGGCATGGACATCAATGCCGAGTAGCAACAGTAATACCGCCGAAGCAATCGGAGTCATCCTTAACATAACCAGCTCCTGTTATTTTAAGCTGACGTTATCGCTAATATAATTACCGTGATCGTCAATAATGGTTATTTTATACTGATTGGCATTAGCACTTTTTAATGCCACATTTGCACTGGAGAGCGGTGCAAGCATAATACTTCCGTTGTTGATCTTGACATTATTAACTTTAACTTCTGTCACCGTGATCCAATTAGCGGCATCATTCTTAATGGAGTAAATGCTACCACTACGTTGCATAGACAGTTTTTGAAATGTGTTTTTATTAACTGGCGCTATTCCTTTAGGCCGATAGAATAATTTAATTCGATTCTGCATTGCAAATTTCAATACATTTTTACCGGTGCTGTCTGGATTGTTTGGTGGAATATCCAGCACATTGAGATAAAAAAGGCTCTCTTTGTTATTGGGCAGCATATTTGGTAATTTTTTTATTTTTAACTGCTGGCCAGAATCCCTGGCAATTTTTGCCACCGGGGGGGTGAGCATAAAAGGTACGTGAATTTTTTCCGGTGGCAACGAGCTATCGCCATCATCGATCCACGACTGTACCAGAGAAGATCGTTCCCCCTGGTTCATCAATTGTACCAGAACTTCGTTTTTTTCTGCCGGGTAGATAACACGCGTACCATAAATCACAAGGCCAGCATGGACGGGTTGCACAGATGCGATTAATAAAGCGCTTAGAATCCATTTCATGTTGCGTTCGTCCTTTTAAAAAACTGCCGGTGAATACACCGGCATAAAAATCTATTCTGCAGAAACAGAAATAGTTAAAACCGATGATATTTCCCCTGCAACAACTGGTGTTGCTTCATTTAACCTAGCGTACTGAGCTGAAAAATCCAGAGAATATTCCACCCCTGAAGGATCATCTTTAGTTGCGGTAAGAATATCTCTGATATTAGTTTCCTCATCATTAGTAATCAATTTAGTACCTAATTTCAATTTAACACCAACGCCCTTAGAAGCATCCATATCACCGTTTACTTCTTTTGTATTTTTAAGCACACCATCTGTAGTAAATTCCCCATTAGAAATTCTTATTGTATTTAATTTTGTACCTGCTGGACATATTATCTTCATTGGTGTTGCATTAGCCACTTCAGTACCAACAACTGCACCTGCAGACAATCCAGAAAAACGTGAAGCATCAATTTCCGGCAATGTGATAACACTTGAGTTCTTGTTATCTTCAAAATGGCAAGAACTATTAATAATAGTACCTTCGATTGTTAACGTCCCTTCTTCTCCAGCAGCAAAAGCCCCAGCGCTCATAAATACAGCAGACAGTACAGCAACAGAAATAATTGAACGTTTCATAGTATCTTCCTTAATTAAGTAATTTCTATTTATTAAGAGTTGTTATCTCTTGAAATTAAATTCGCACAACAAAAACGTTATCGCAATGTGAACACGTTGTTTTGTTGATTTAAAACAAGTTACTAATTGCAATATAATTGCAACAAATAAGTGAAGATAAACACTATTTATATATTTAATAAATTAGCGTTATTAATTGTCGTTTTTATTTGCTGGGGAAATAAAAAAGCACTCATCATTCATATAAATGATGAGTGCTTAATATAAACACTGAGATTCTTAGTTTAATCGTAACGGTTTAACACTATCTGTCGCATAGAATCCCCTGGTACAGAAACGATCTCGGTCACGACGCCCCTCGCTGGAACAGGATCCACATGACTGACATTTGAAAGATGAAGAGATTGACCGCATTTCTGTTGAACGTTGTTATTCACGACGTCAGCACTACAGGTTGGTTCAACGACTCGCCCACTGATTGTTAAGGTCGCAGTATCGGAAGCGAAGGTAGGGGCGCTCATTCCATAAGTCAGAGCTATAATTCCCATCAGTAAACTTTTTTTCATTTTAATCGTTATTCCTGTGGTTAGCATCAAATAGCATACAGAGGACCTGTTCAGCAGATTATGGGCATAACACCCTATTTGAACCAATTGAAATTGTAGATTAATGAGATAGATTTGATCAATTATAATGATGCATCGAGGTGATTTATTCGGAAAAAGGCATGAATTATAAACGCAGAATGAACAATATCGTAAGATTTTTAAATTTAATATATTCACCGCATCAATAATACATTGATACGGTGAATATCTGTAATGCTATAAATTACACCGCGCGGAAGGCAATCTCGCCCGGAATAACTTCTCCTTGCCAGTAGAGCTGTGCAGCCACTCGTCCTGCCAGGTCGCGGTAAATAGCAGTAAATTCGCTATCAGGACGGCTGATCACCGTCGGCGTACCACGATCGAGGTCCTCACGCAGAGAAATATGCAGCGGTATCTGTCCCAGCAGTTGAGTGTGATACTGTTCCGCCAACTTCTGTGCCCCACCGGTACCGAAGATCGGTTCATGGTGACCGCAGTTGCTGCAAATATGCATACTCATATTCTCAACAATACCCAGTACCGGCACTTCGACTTTTTCGAACATCACGATGCCCTTTTTCGCATCGATCAGCGCGATGTCCTGCGGCGTAGTGACAACAACCGCGCCCGTTACCGGAATGTTCTGCGCCAGCGTCAGCTGGATGTCACCGGTGCCCGGCGGCATATCCAGTACCAGATAATCAAGATCCGGCCATAAGGTTTCCTGCAACATCTGCAGCAGCGCTTTACTGGCCATCGGGCCGCGCCATACCATTGCGTTATCGTCAGTGACCAGATAACCAATGGAATTCGTTGCCAGACCATGAGACATGATCGGTGCCATGTGGGTACCATCTGGCGAGGTTGGACGCTGGTTTTCCGCGCCAAGCATTGTCGGGATAGACGGACCATAAATATCGGCGTCCAGAATCCCCACCTTCGCCCCTTCTGCAGCCAGCGCCAGCGCCAGGTTCACGGCGGTAGAGGATTTACCCACACCACCCTTACCTGAACTGACGGCGATGATGTTTTTCACACCATTAATACCCGGCTGGTTTTTCACGCGTTTCAGCGTCGCGATGTTATGCGACAGTTTCCAGTCGATCGCTTTCGCACCGGTAATACGCAGCAGATCGGCGCTACATTGCTCTTTTAAGTCCTCAAACGCGCTATGCCAGACAAACGGCATGACCAGCTCAACGTGCAACGTGTCATCCATCCAGGCGACGTGGTGCAACGCTTTAAGCGTCGTCAGATTATGCTTCAGGGTTGAATGCTGAAAATTCGCCAGCGTCCCGGCAACCATGGCGCGCAGGGTCTCTGGTGATTTGGCCTGGGATTGTGCGTTCATCCCGACTCCTTTTTGTTGTTCTGAATATACAATAGTCACCAGGTAGTTTACTCCAACCGCAACAATTATTCATTTACGGATAAATGCCCTTATCGCTTGGCGCAGTAATTACCATTTTGGTACTATCAAAGCCCTTTTCACTACAAAAGAAGTAATTGCCCACTATGACTCAAGTCGCGAAGAAAATTCTGGTAACGTGCGCGCTGCCGTACGCCAACGGCTCAATCCACCTCGGCCATATGCTGGAGCACATCCAGGCTGATGTCTGGGTCCGTTACCAGCGAATGCGCGGCCACCAGGTTAACTTCATCTGCGCGGACGACGCACACGGTACGCCAATCATGCTGAAAGCACAGCAGCTTGGGATCACGCCAGAGCAGATGATCGGTGAAATGAGTCAGGAGCATCAGACTGATTTTGCAGGTTTTGACATCAGCTATGACAACTACCACTCGACGCACAGCGAAGAGAATCGTGAGCTGTCTGAGCTGATTTATACGCGCCTGAAGGAGAACGGTTTTATTAAGAACCGTACAATCTCCCAGCTTTACGATCCGGAAAAAGGCATGTTCCTGCCGGACCGTTTCGTTAAAGGCACTTGCCCGAAATGTAAGTCTCCGGATCAATACGGCGATAACTGTGAAGTCTGCGGCGCAACCTACAGCCCGACCGAACTTATCGAGCCGAAATCCGTCGTGTCTGGCGCAACGCCAGTGATGCGTGACTCCGAACACTTCTTCTTTGATCTGCCGTCATTCAGCGAAATGCTGCAGGCGTGGACGCGCAGCGGCGCGTTACAGGAGCAGGTCGCCAACAAAATGCAGGAATGGTTCGAATCCGGCCTGCAACAGTGGGATATCTCTCGCGATTCCCCGTACTTCGGTTTTGAAATCCCGAATGCGCCTGGCAAGTACTTCTATGTCTGGCTGGACGCGCCAATTGGCTATATGGGTTCATTCAAAAACCTGTGCGATAAGCGCGGTGACACCACCAGTTTTGACGAATACTGGAAGAAAGATTCCGACGCCGAGCTATATCACTTCATCGGTAAAGATATCGTTTACTTCCACAGCCTGTTCTGGCCTGCCATGCTGGAAGGCAGCAACTTCCGTAAGCCGACCAACCTGTTTGTACACGGTTATGTGACGGTGAACGGCGCGAAGATGTCCAAATCTCGCGGCACCTTCATTAAGGCCAGCACCTGGCTGAAGCACTTCGATGCCGACAGCCTGCGCTACTACTACACCGCGAAGCTTTCTTCACGTATTGATGACATCGACCTAAACCTGGAAGACTTTGTCCAGCGCGTTAACGCCGATATCGTCAACAAAGTAGTCAACCTGGCATCCCGTAACGCCGGCTTTATTGCTAAGCGTTTTGACGGCGTTCTGGCGGCTGAGCTGGCCGACCCGGCGCTGTATAAAACCTTCACCGACGCCGCAGCGGTGATTGGCGAAGCATGGGAAAGCCGCGAATTTGGTAAAGCGATCCGTGAAATCATGGCGCTGGCCGACGTGGCAAACCGCTACGTTGACGAACAGGCACCGTGGGTCGTGGCCAAACAGGAAGGCCGCGATGCCGACCTGCAGGCGATCTGCTCTATGGGTATCAACCTGTTCCGCGTGCTGATGACCTACCTGAAACCGGTTCTGCCAACGCTTGCTGAACGTGTTGAAGCTTTCCTGAACAGCGAACTGAGCTGGGATGCCATTGAGCAGCCACTGCTCGGCCACAAGGTCAACACCTTTAAAGCGCTCTACAATCGTATCGACATGAAACAAGTTGAAGCGCTGGTTGAAGCGTCGAAAGAAGAAGTGAAAGCAGCTGCTGCACCGGTTACCGGCCCGCTGGCGGATGACCCGATTCAGGAAACCATCACCTTTGACGATTTCGCCAAAGTTGACCTGCGCGTAGCGCTGATTGAAAACGCCGAGTTCGTGGAAGGTTCCGACAAACTGCTGCGTCTGACGCTGGATCTCGGTGGTGAGAAACGTAACGTCTTCTCTGGTATTCGTTCTGCGTATCCAGATCCGCAGGTCCTGATTGGCCGCCAGACCATTATGGTTGCCAACCTGGCTCCTCGTAAGATGCGCTTCGGCATTTCCGAAGGGATGGTGATGGCCGCAGGTCCTGGCGGGAAAGATATCTTCCTGTTAAGCCCGGATGAAGGTGCAAAACCAGGCCAACAGGTGAAGTAAATCAAACATCTCAAGCGCTGCAACTGCAGCGCTTTTTTTTGCTACGCAAGTGCTTCCTCTAATCTCAACCCCTGCTCCATTTTCGGACTGCTTCGTTGTTAATATTAGATTTATTCTATACTGCTCTGGTATCAAGGTAGTCTGAGCTCACCAGATTCGTGGACGTTATTATTTAACATCCGATATTCATGAAATGGAGTTTTACATGAAAGCGTTACAAAAATTATTTTTTCTCGCCGTAGCATCGATTGTGGTTTTTTCCCTGGCGGGATGTGGTGATAAAGAAGAGACAAAAACATTCAATGCCAACCTTAATGGTTCTGATATCACCGTCTCTTACACCTATAAAGGTGATAAAGTCCTGAAGCAAATCTCCGAAAGTAAAATTAGCTATGCGTCAGTCGGTGCCAGCAATAAAGAGGAGGCAGCAAAAGTATTCGACGCATTAAGCGCCAAATATCAAAACATTACTGGCATAGAAGAAAAACTCACCTATTCAGATACCTACGCGCAAGAAAATGTCACTATCGATATGGAAAAAGTTGATATAAAAGCGTTGCAGGCTATTTCAGGGATGAAGCTATCTGAAAACGCCGATAAAAACTTCAGCATGAAGCAAATGCAAACGGTAATGGAATCGGCGGGTTTTAAAGAAGTGAAGTAAACCATCGGCGACCCGATGTTAATCGGCGTCGCCCATTTTTTCTTTATGGCTTCGCGTTATGTACCCGTGATGTCAAACCACGCAGAAAATAACGCAGGAACTGATCGCCGCATTCGCGATAGTTCTTATGATCAGGTGCACGCATCATGGCGGTAATTTCCGGCATCGACACACGGAATTTCTGCTCGGTCATAATAGCCAGAATATCGTCGGTTTTCAGCGAAAAAGCGATACGCAGCTTTTTCAGCACCGTATTGTTATTAACACGACGCTCCAGCGCCAGTTCCGGTGCAGAATCATCTTTACCACGCAGATGATAAATCAGGCCGTTTAAAAAACCGGAGAGAATGATATCCGGGCAACGAACAAACCCTGCTTCATCTTCTTTTGTCATCCAGGTATCGAAACCTGCGGAGGTGGATTCCATGTCAGCGAGCGCAAGAATACGCACCATGTCGTTATTGTTCGCTTTTAGGGTGTAGCGCAGGCTACGAAGAATATCGTTACTTAGCATAGAGCCTTCAACTGTCGGTGATGCAATGGCGCGCAGTGTATCAGTTTTACAGTCCAATCGCCTCTTTTAGACTTTTAAGATAACGACGACTCACCGGAACGGTCAGTCCGTTACGCAAAATCAGTTCCGCCTGACCGTTGTCTTCCAGACGGATCTCCTGCAATTGCGCCATATTCACCAGATATTGCCGATGACAACGCAGCAGAGGAGTACGGCTCTCCAGCGTCCTGAGCGTCAACTCAGTGAAGCCTTCTTTACCATCGCTGCTCGTCACATACACACCACTCATGCGACTGCTGATAAACGCCACATCATCCATTTGCAGCAAATAAATCCGACTATGGCCGCTGCACGGAATAAACTTCAGTGCCTGCTGATTTTCTGGTAGCAGTGATACATCCTGCTTGGTGCGCTCCTGACGCAAACGGATCAGCGTTTTTTCCAGCCGTGTTTCTTCAATCGGCTTGAGCAGATAATCAAACGCATGTTCTTCGAAGGCTTTCACCGCATACTCATCAAAGGCGGTCAGAAAAACAATGTATGGACGATGCTCAGGATCAAGCATACCAACCATTTCCAGGCCGCTGATTCGCGGCATCTGAATATCAAGGAACAGAACATCCGGACGCAATTTATGCACCGCGCCAATGGCTTCCACCGCATTCGAACATTCACCGACAATCTCGATGTCGCTTTGCTCTTGCAACAGGATCCGCAGATTCTCCCGGGCTAACGGTTCGTCATCGACAATCAGCACTTTGATCATGCCAGTTCCTCCAGAGGAAGTCGTAAAGTGATTCGGGTAAAGCGGTCAGGTTCACACGCTACGCTGATGCCAAAATCATCGCCAAACCGCTCGCGCAGTCGTTTATCGACCAGATTCATACCCAGTCCACTGGCTTCTGAGGTTGGCTGATACAGCCCAGCATTGTCTTCAATATCCAGCATCAGATATTGCCCTTCGCGACGGGCGGTAATCGATACTTCACCGGTATCCAGTAACTGAGAAGTGCCGTGTTTGATGGCATTCTCCACGATGGGCTGCAGAGTAAAGGCGGGTAATTGCTGATGCGAAAGTTCTTCTGGCACCGTCAAGGTCACCTGAAGACGCGACTGGAATCGTGCCTTTTCAATTTGCAGATAAGCATTAACGTGTTCAATTTCATCGGCCAGCGTCACAATTTCCGACGGGCGTTTTAAATTTTTACGAAAGAACGTCGACAGATACTGCACCAGTTGGCTGGCCTGCTCGCTATCGCGTCGGATCACAGCTTTGATGGTGTTAAGTGCATTAAACAGAAAATGGGGATTGACCTGGGCGTGCAGGAGTTTTATTTCCGACTGCGTGAGCATCGCTTTTTGCCGCTCATACTGCCCGGCCAGAATCTGTGCCGAAAGCAGTTGGGCGATCCCTTCCCCCAGCGTACGGTTGATCGAACTAAAGAGGCGGTTTTTGGCTTCATACAGTTTGATGGTCCCCATTACCCGCTGGTTTTCACCTCGCAGAGGGATCACCAGCGTCGAGCCTAATTTGCATTGCGGGTGCAAAGAGCAACGGTAAGGAACTTCATTCCCATCGGCATACACCACCTCTCCGGTTTCAATCGCGCGTTGGGTATATGACGATGAAATAGGTTTTCCGGGTAGATGGTGATCATCACCAATACCGGTAAATGCCAGCAGTTTCTCACGATCGGTAATCGCCACCGCACCGATATCCAGCTCTTCATACAGCACCTGAGCAACCTTCATGCTGTTAACCTCGTTGAACCCCTGGCGTAAAATACCTTCCGTTGAGGCGGCAACTTTGAGTGCTGTGGCGGAAAAAGCGGAGGTATATTTTTCAAACATCGCCCGTTTATCGAGCAAAATACGCATAAACAAGGCGGCGCCCACGGTATTGGTTACCATCATAGGTGCGGCAATATTGCTGACCAACCGAAACGCATCGTCAAACGGACGGGCAATTAATAAGATGATCAGCATCTGCACCAGTTCGGCGACAAAGGTAATCGCCCCCGCAGTCAGCGGACTAAAGACTTTATCGGTACGACCACGACGGGTGAGCACGCTGTGCACCAGCCCGCCGAGCAACCCTTCCACAATGGTCGAGATCATGCAGCTAAGCGCTGTCATCCCACCCATAGAATAACGATGCAAACCGCCGGTAAGACCAACTAAGCCACCGACCACCGGGCCGCCAAGCAGCCCGCCCATCACCGCGCCAATAGCGCGAGTGTTAGCAATAGAGTCATCGATATGCAGCCCGAAATAGGTGCCTAAAATGCAGAAAATGGAAAAAGTAACATAGCAAAGCAGTTTATGCGGGAGTCGGATAGTCACCTGCATCAGCGGGATAAACAAACGCGTTTTGCTCATGAGCCACGCGATAACGAGGAACACACACATCTGCTGAAGCAGCAGCAACACCAGATTAAACTCGTACATACCCGCCAACCACACATCACTTAAAAGCGCGTAACATACATGGGCTGCGTGTAACTTTCTTTGAAGTGTTGCAAAAAAAGACGAATTTGTGAGAACGATCACTCGAAAGCGCGAGCATGGTTACAAATTCACCCATTCATAGATCAAAAAACAGACAAAACTACCTGGTTCGCAAAAGAGCGTCTAAAGTAAAACTGGGACCTCGCGAGCAAGAGTGAGACGACGATGGCGCTTTACACAATAGGTGAAGTGGCTTTGCTTTGTGATATCAACCCTGTCACTTTACGCGCGTGGCAGAGGCGTTACGGATTACTTAAACCGCAGCGGACAGACGGCGGGCATCGCCTGTTTAACGATGCGGATATTGACCGGATCCGCGAGATAAAACGCTGGATAAACAACGGTGTCCAGGTAAGTAAGGTTAAAATGTTGCTCAGCAATGAGAGCATTGATGTGCATAACGGTTGGCGTGAACAACAAGAGACGCTGTTGAGCTATTTGCAAAGTAATAATCTGCATAGCCTCAGACTATGGATCAAAGAGCGTGGCCAGGATTATCCCGCACAAACGCTCAACACCCATTTGTTCATTCCGTTACGCCGACGTCTGCAATGCCAACAGCCGATCCTGCAGGCGTTACTGGGGATCCTCGACGGCGTACTGATCAACTACATCGCGATTTGTCTGGCCTCAGCACGTAAGAAACAGGGGAAAGATGCTCTGGTGGTTGGCTGGAACATTCAGGATACGACCCGCTTATGGCTGGAAGGTTGGGTCGCCAGCCAGCAGGGATGGCGCATTGACGTCCTTGCCCATTCGCTGAACCAACTGCGACCGGAGCTGTTTGAAGGTCGCACCTTGCTTGTCTGGTGCGGCGAAAACCAAACGTCCGCTCAGCAGCAACAGCTGAATGAATGGCGCGCGTTAGGTCACGATATTTATCCACTCGGTATTTAGAGCCTGGCCCATTAGGGCTATTTTGCTTGCCATTTCGAACCAGGGCAGTGCTCAGACAACACTCAGAGAGTTTTGAACGCCCTTTAGGGCGGCCCGGAGGGTGAGCGTAGCGAATAATCCTCACGTACTACGTGTACGCTCCGGTTCTTCCGCGCTGGCCGTGTTCAAACTGTCTGCGCCAATAACACCTACTGGTCCAGGCTCTTAATATTCTATTAACAAACGTGTACAATCCTTGAATTCACATAAGGAGTGCATAATGAGCGCAGCTAAAATCGGTGTCATTACCCTCTTCCTGCTGATGGCCATCGGCGGTATCGGCGGTGTCATGCTGGCAGGCTATACCTTTATTTTACGTGCCGGGTAAGATGTCTCGCTAATTTCTCAAACCCGCGGTCAACAATTACCGCCGCCAGCGCGACCAGCAGCGCCCCCTGAATCACATAGGCGGTATTGAACCCACTCAGCCCGATAATAATCGGCGTACCCAGCGTGTTCGCCCCAACGGTTGAGGCGATGGTTGCGGTGCCGATATTAATAATCACCGACGTGCGAATCCCGGCCAGAATCACCGGGGCCGCCAGCGGCAACTCGACTTTACGCAGCCGCTGCCCCTGACTCATGCCCATTCCGCTGGCAATATCCATCACGCTGGGTGAAATTCCGCCGAGTCCCGCCAGCGTTGCCTGCAAGATCGGTAATACGCCATACAGGATCAACGCGATAATTGCCGGTTCAGGACCAAATCCCATCACCGGTACGGCGATCGCCAGCACAGCAACTGGCGGAAAGGTCTGTCCCACGGCGGCGATGGTTTCCACCATCGGCCTGAATTCCGCGCCCCAGGGCCGGGTTACAGCTATACCGGCCCCGGTGCCAATAAGTACGGCAATCAGGCTTGAAATCCCCACCAGGCCAAAATGGCTCAGTGCCAGCACCGCAAAACTTTCCTGCTGATACACGGGACGCGGTAGCGCCGGAAATAGCGCACTGAACAAGGCCTGACTATGAGGCAACCCAACTAACAGGACCAGAAACAGGACAATAAGCCATAACAACGGATCAGCAAGACGTTTCACGGGTCGGCATCTCCGAAAGCAAATCACGAAAATGAAGCGTCCCGCAGGACACCCCCTGCGGGGTCACGACCGGCAAGACGTCGCAACCGCGCGCTACGAACACCGACAACGCATCACGCAGCGTCATTTCATCTACCAACGGTTCACCGGCGGTGTGTTCACCGCGACGGATAAAATCCCCTACCGTGCGAAGCGACAACAGACGTACGCCCAGTTCACTACGGCCAAAGAATGTTTGCACGAATTCGTTCGCCGGTGCAGTCAGCATCGACAGCGGCGTGCCTTGCTGTACTACCTTTCCTGCATCCATCAGAACCAGATGCTCCGCCAGCCTTAGCGCCTCGTCGATATCATGCGTCACCAGCACAATGGTACGCCCGAGCAGACGATGAATACGCGTCATCTCCTGCTGCAGCGCACCGCGGGTGACCGGATCCAGCGCGCCAAAAGGCTCATCCATCAGCAGTACCTGCGGATCTGCCGCCAAGGCACGCGCCACGCCGACCCGCTGCTGTTGCCCGCCAGACAGCTGATGCGGATAACGATGGCGCAAACTTTCCTCAAGACCCAGCAGCGCCATCAGTTCGTCTGTTCGGTCATCAATACGTGAACGCGACCACTTTTGTAGCTGCGGCACCGTGGCGATGTTCTGCGCGACGGTCCAGTGGGGAAACAAGCCAATAGACTGAATCGCGTATCCCATGCGCCGCCTTAACTCCAGCACCGGCAGGCTGCGGATCTCTTCCCCAGCAAAGCGAATCTGTCCGCTGTCATGTTCAACCAGCCGATTGATCATTTTCAGCGTGGTGGATTTCCCGGAACCTGACGTGCCAATTAACACCGAAAAGCTGCCCTCCCCCAACCGCAGATTAAGGTCGTCAACGGCTGTTTGCTGACCATAGGTTTTACTGACATGGCGAAATTCAATCATTGTTTGTTACCTTCAACAGCGCGAGCCCTAAATCAAACAGCGCATCAATCAATACCGCCAGTACCACAACCGGGATCACGCCCAGCAACACTAAATCGACGGCGCTACTGAGCAATCCCTGAAAGACCAGCGCGCCAAATCCCCCTGCGCCAATCAGCGCAGCGATTACCGCCATTCCCACCGTTTGCACCATCACCACCCGCAAACTGCGCAAGAAGACCGGCAGCGCCAGTGGAAACTGCACCGAGACAAATCGCTGGAAAGTGCTCATCCCCATCGCTCGGGCGCTTTCCAGCACATCGCGTGGAACCTGATGCAATCCAGCTACTACGCCGCGCACCAGCGGTAACAGCGCATACAGCACCAACGCAATAAGCGCAGGCGTCAGGCCGGTTCCGGCGACGCCGAGTGAACCCAGCAAGGGAAAATGCTTCACCAACCCGGCAAGGGGCGCAATCAACAGGCCAAACAGCGCGACGGAGGGGATGGTTTGGATGATATTCAGTACTGCAAAAACCGGTCCCTGACGGGCGACAGAGAAAGCACACCAGATGCCCAGTGGTACGCCAATCACGAGTGCGGGCACCACGGTAGCGAACAGAATTGTCAGATGTTGTGCCAGGGCGTCGTTAAAAACATCCTGGCGGTTGGCATACTCTTTAAGAAGGGAAAGATCGTTAAACGTGCCGGAGAACAAAAGCACCAGCGGAAAAATGAAAATTTGCGCGTGCAAAAGCCAGCGCCATGACGCCTGTTCGGTGATGCGACGAATGGCGTCACTGGCGGCCAGCAGCATCAGTCCTAGCCCCAACCAGAACCCGCTGCCCAGGCTGGTTCTGGCCAGTGGACTTCCCGTCTGGGCCAGATACGTTGCCGTTGTTCCTGCGGTTACCAGCGCTGCTATAACCAGCAACTGGCTAATAACAAGCGTCAATATATTGCCGGGCTTTCCCGGTACAAAGCACAGAAGAAACAGTAGCAAACAGGCTACTGCCAATCCCCACGCCATGTCGGGCCGGATATCCCAGAGTTGGCGCCCCTCACCAGAGACCAGGCGATTAGGCGCATAGCTAATGAAAGGCAGTGCTGCCGCCGCGAAGGTAAGAAGTACCAGTAACAACAGCACCCGATTAACTGAAATCTTTGACAAAACAACCACCCGCTGCAAATTCCGTTACTTCACCCATCCTTTTTGCTTCAGGTAGTCTGCTGCGACTTTTTTCGCATCCAGCCCCTCCACGGCAATACTGGCATTCAGCTGCTGCAGCGTTTTTTCATCCAGGCTGGCAAAAACCGGTTGTAGCCATTCTCCCATTTGCGGGTAGTCTTTCAGCACCGATTCACGCACGACGGGTGCTGGCGCATAAATAGGTTGGACACCTTTTGGGTCGCTTAAGGTTTGCAGACCGAGCGCCGCAACCGGGCCATCGGTGCCATAGGCCATCGCCGCATTGACGCCAGAAGTCTGCTGCGCCGCCGCTTTAATCGTCACTGCGGTATCCCCCCCTGCCAGCGACAACAGCTGATTTTGATTCAGTTTGAAATCATAAGCTTTTTCAAATGCAGGCAGCGCGTCAGCCCGCTCGATAAATTCAGCAGAGGCGGCAAGTTTGAACGTTCCCCCGTCTTTCAGGTAACGGCCTAAATCAGCAAGGGACTCAAGCTTGTTCTTTTGCGCGATATCCTGGCGTACTGCAATGGTCCAGGTATTGTTGGCAGGAGCAGGCGTTAGCCAGACCAGCTTATTTTGCTCTGCGTCCAGCTTTTTCACTTTCTCGAATCCGGCCTGCGCATTTTTCCACGCGGGATCATTTTCATCTTTAAAAAAGAATGCGCCATTACCGGTATATTCCGGATAAATATCCAGCTCACCGGAGGTGATTGCCCCACGCACCACTGGGGTGGTACCCAGCTGTACTTTATTGACGGTTTTCACGCCATGGCTTTCGAGCACCTGCAAAATAATGTTGCCGAGCAGCGCCCCTTCGGTATCGATTTTTGAACCGACCGTGACGGGTGACGCGGCCTGTAAGGGCAGGCTTATCGCGGCTAACAGCGCCAGCGAACCCACCGATACTTTTGAGATTATCATGCTGTACTCCTCATCCTTTTGCGGCCCTTTTCAGAGACTTGAGGAAAAAGCATAGTCGAAAAATCAAGCCTTAACCTGGCTATTGGGTGGTAACGCTGAGAGTTATTAGCGGTAAGGCGATAATAAAATAAAAAAATCCGGCAACCCCAATATGAATTTGCCGGATGATACGATTTAGTCGGCCTGATAAGCATTGCGCCATCAGGCCTGCTGCATGAATTTACTCGTCAATTAAAGCAGTTCGAATTCGCCCTGCTTCACTCTGGCGGAATCCACACCGATAAAGACGTTAAACTTGCCAGGCTCTGCATCGTATTTCATCTGCTGATTCCAGAATTTGAGCGCTTCAATATCAATCGGGAAGCTGACGGTCTGGGTTTCACCTGGCTTAAGATTCACTTTTTCAAAACCTTTCAGCTGTTTTACCGGACGACTCATGGAGGCGGTCACATCCTGTAAATACATCTGAATCACCGTTGCACCTTCGCGCTTGCCGGTGTTGGTCACCTGCACGCTGGCCGTCACGGTTCCGTCACGCTTCATCGTCGGAGAAGAGAGCTTCACATCAGAAACCGTAAACGTGGTGTAGCTCAGGCCATAACCAAAGGGATACAACGGACCATTGGCTTCATCAAAGTAGCGCGACGTGTACTTGTTCGGCTTATCGGCGTTATACGGACGACCGGTATTGAGATGGCTGTAATAGACCGGGATCTGTCCAACAGAGCGCGGGAAAGACATCGGCAGCTTGCCTGACGGATTGTAATCACCAAACAGCACATCGGCGATGGCGTTACCGCCTTCCGTCCCGGCAAACCAGGTTTCGAGGATCGCATCGGCTTGTTGATCTTCCTTAACCAGCGCCAGCGGACGACCGTTCATCAACACCAGAACCAGAGGTTTACCCGTGGCTTTCAGCGCAGCAATCAGGTCACGCTGACTTTGCGGAATGGTGATATCGGTGCGGCTGGATGCTTCATGCGCCATGCCCTGCGCTTCACCGACTACCGCGACAACCACATCTGATTGCTTCGCGGCGTTAACGGCTTCATCGATCATCGCCTGCGGCGAACGCGGGTCAACCTTCACCGCTTCTTCATACAGGTTGAGGAAATCGACAATGCCTTTATCGTTGGTGATATTCGCCCCTTTGGCGTACAGCACTTTGCCCTGATCGCCGACGGCATTTTTAATCCCCGTCAGTACCGTTACCGACTGATCGGCAACACCAGCGGCGGACCAACTGCCCATCACATCACGCTTGCTGTCGGCCAGCGGACCGACAACCGCCACGGTGGCGGATTTTTTCAGCGGCAACGTTTCCAGACGGTTTTTCAGCAGCACCAGGCTTTCGCGTGCCACTTCACGCGCCTCTTTGCGATGCAAACGGCTTTCTGCGTTGGTGTCCTGTGGGTCAGATTCTTTGGCTCCCAGATGGCTGTACGGATCGTTAAACAGCCCCATATCATATTTCACGTTCAGCACGTGGCGCGCGGCGTCGTCCAGCTCCGCCATCGTCACTTTACCGGATTTAATCAAGCCCGGCAGATATTTGCTGTAATACTCATCGCTCATACTCATGTTGATGCCGGACTTGATCGCCACACGCACCGCATCCTCAGGATCGGAGGCGGTACCGTGCTTAATCAGTTCCTTAATCGCGCCGTGATCGGAAACGGTAATCCCCTTAAAGCCCCATTCATCTCGCAGCACGTCTTTTAACAGCCAGGCGTCTGAGGTTGCAGGCGTACCGTTTAGCGAATTAAGCCCCACCATCACCGCACCGCTACCGGCGTCCAGCCCGGCTTTATACGGTGGCATATAGTCGTTGAACAGACGCTGTGGGCTCATATCGACGGTGTTATATTCCTTGCCACCTTCAACCGCGCCATAGGCGGCGAAGTGCTTGACGCTGGTCATCACCGAATAGCGATCCGCCGGGCTTTTCCCCTGCATCGCTTCCACCATGGTTTTACCCATCGTAGCCGTTAAATACGTGTCTTCACCAAAACCTTCTGAAGCACGGCCCCAGCGCGGATCGCGAGAGACATCGACCATTGGGGCCCAGGTCATATTCAGACCATCATCGGCAGCTTCATACGCGGAAATACGGCCAACGGTTCTGACCGCATCGAGATTAAAAGAGGATGCCAGGCCGAGACTTATCGGGAACACGGTACGCTGGCCGTGCAATACGTCGTAGGCAAAAAAGAGAGGAATTTTCAGGCGGCTGAGTTCCATCACCTGATCCTGCATTTTGCGGATATCCTGGCGCGTGACGGTGTTAAAAATTGCCCCAACCTGCCCGTCTTTGATCATCTCGCGGATGGCTTCTTTCGGGTTATCAGGCCCGACGCTTATCAAGCGTAGTTGCCCAATTTTCTCATCCACGGTCATCTGTTTAAGTAAATCGGTAACGAATGCATCCCGCGCTTCTGGCGTCAGAGGATGGTTACCAAACAGCGTGTCCGCCAGCGCTGGTTGCAACGCCAGACTCACCGCGACACCTACAGAACATAGCCATTTCATGTTGATTCTCTCTTTATTTTTTCCCGACCAGGCAGCGAAAATATAACAAAAACCGCAGTTTGCCGTAAGACTAAACGGGAGTGATAAAGAAAGCTAAGGTTATTCTCCTAATTTTCAAAACCAGCGCGAATCAGTAGAAGACGAACCAGAGACAATATGAATGAGAAAGCGTATTGTCATACAAAGCGCTATGCTTGTTCCTGATATTGAGTCCCACCACAAGGAGTGGAGAATGTCTTCCATTACAACAGATAATAAAGCTTTCCTGAATGAACTGACCCGTCTGGTAGGTCATTCACACCTGCTCACAGACCCTGCTAAAACCGCCCGCTATCGCAAGGGATTCCGCTCCGGTCAGGGCGATGCACTCGCCGTGGTGTTCCCTGGCTCGCTTTTAGAACTGTGGCGCGTCCTCAACGCTTGCGTCGCCGCAGATAAAATTATCCTGATGCAGGCCGCCAACACTGGCCTGACCGAAGGCTCTACGCCGAGCGGTAATGATTACGATCGCGAGATTGTCATTATCAGCACCCTGCGCCTTGATAAGCTGCACGTCATCGGCAAAGGCGAACAGGTGCTGGCCTATCCCGGCACCACGCTTTATTCACTGGAAAAAGCGCTCAAACCGTTTGGCCGCGAGCCGCATTCAGTGATCGGATCTTCCTGTATCGGCGCTTCAGTGATTGGCGGTATTTGTAACAACTCCGGCGGCTCGCTGGTTCAGCGCGGTCCGGCATACACGGAGATGTCGCTGTTTGCGCGTATTGACGAGCAGGGTAAATTACAGCTGGTTAACCATCTGGGTATCGAACTGGGCCAGACCCCGGAACAGATCCTTAGCAAACTTGATGACGACCGTATCAAAGATGACGATGTGCGCCACGATGGACGTCATGCACACGATCACGACTACGTTACCCGCGTCAGAGATATTGAGGCGGACACGCCCGCTCGCTATAACGCCGATCCGGATCGGTTGTTTGAATCATCCGGTTGTGCAGGCAAGCTCGCGGTTTTTGCGGTGCGTCTGGACACCTTCGAAGCCGAAAAAAACCAGCAGGTCTTTTACATCGGTACCAACCAGCCAGAGGTGCTGACGGAGATCCGCCGTCATATTTTGGCAAAATTTGAGCATCTGCCGGTCGCCGGTGAATATATGCACCGCGATATTTATGACATCGCTGAGCAATACGGCAAAGATACGTTTCTGATGATCGACAAGCTCGGCACCGACAAAATGCCGTTCTTCTTCACCCTGAAAGGTCGCACCGATGCGATGCTGGAAAAAGTGAAAATTTTCCGTCCGCATTTCACCGATCGGGCAATGCAGAAATTTGGCCATTTGTTCCCCAGCCACTTACCCGCGCGCATGAAAAGCTGGCGCGATAAGTATGAACATCACCTGCTGTTAAAAATGGCCGGTGGCGGCGTGGCTGAAGCGCAAAACTGGCTAAGCGAGTTTTTCAAAACCGCTGAAGGCGACTTCTTTGCCTGTACGCCGGAAGAAGGCAGCAAGGCGTTTTTGCATCGCTTTGCGGCGGCTGGCGCGGCTATACGTTATCAGGCCGTGCATGCCGATGAAGTGGAAGATATTCTGGCGCTGGATATCGCGCTACGCCGTAACGATACCGAATGGTACGAGCATCTGCCTGCAGAGATCGACAGCCAACTGGTGCACAAACTCTATTACGGTCACTTTATGTGCTACGTCTTCCATCAGGATTACATTGTGAAAAAAGGCGTGGACGCGCATGCGCTGAAAGAGCAGATGCTGGAACTCCTGCGCGAGCGTGGGGCGCAGTATCCGGCAGAGCACAACGTCGGGCATCTGTATCAGGCGCCGGAAACCTTGACCCGTTTTTACCGTGAGAACGATCCCACCAACAGTATGAATCCGGGTATTGGGAAAACGAGTAAGCAGAAGTTCTGGAAAGAGTCGTAAACCAAAAAAAAGATAAGCGCCACCGGGCATGTTGCCGGGGGCGCTTCGCTTGCCCGGCCTACAGCCACATTAGTTTTGTGCAGGCCGGATAAGACGTCTTGTTTAATCGTTCTGTGCGGTTTGCTCGCCCGTCGCCGAACCTGCCGCCGCCATCTGCGCGGCTTTTTGCTTTTTATAGCTCAGCGCCGCCGCCGGAACCGGCATCACCTTGCCCGTTTCGATCCAGGTACGTAAACGGCTGGCATCGGCAAAGTGGGTATATTTACCGAACGCATCCATCACCACCAGCGCCACCGGTTTGTTATTGATCACCGTGCGCATCACCAGACAGTGTCCTGCCGCATTGGTAAACCCGGTTTTGGTTAACTGAATATTCCAGTTATCGCGGTATACCAGATGGTTGGTGTTACGGAATGGCAGCGTATAAGCCGGGTTGGCAAAGGTCGCCATATCTTCACGCGTGGTGCTTAACTGGCCAATCAGCGGATACTGCTTGCTGGCGATCAGCAGCTTAGTTAAATCACGAGCGGTCGATACGTTATGAATCGATAAGCCAGTTGGTTCCACAAAGCGAGTCTGAGTCATGCCGAGCGCTTTCGCTTTGGCATTCATGGCCTTAATAAACGCGTTATAACCGCCAGGGTAATGATGCGCCAGGCTCGCCGCCGCACGGTTTTCTGATGACATCAGCGCCAGCAACAGCATGTCTTTACGGCTAATTTCACTGTTCAGTCGCACACGAGAGTAGATGCCTTTCATTTCCGGCGTCTGACTGATATCAACTTTCAGTTTCTCATCCAACGGCAGTCGTGCATCAAGCACCACCATCGCGGTCATTAATTTGGTAATCGACGCAATCGGACGCACAAGGTCCGGGTGGTTCGAATAGATAACTTTGTTGGTATTCAGATCAACAATCATCGCGCTACCGGACGCTATCTCAGGTTGAGAAGCCGCTGCGGTAGTTGCCGTTTTAGCCACGGCTTGGGGTGCAAAAGGAACGGCCAGCACCAGGGCAAGGCTTAATAATGAAACTCGGAATTTCAGCATGATGAGATTTCTGATAATGGTTCACGCACGTCACAACGCACACCGCCAGAGACTAAGTATTATCTCAAGCTAGCTCAGGCATCATAGCGATCCAGCAGGTTTGCCGCCACAGGAGAATCGTCTCGAAATGCTGCGTTGCTGACTTTTACGTCAACAACGCAGCGCAGACAGGTTTATCCGTCAGAATAACCGATAGCCGTAACCCCACAGGATTACCGTAATCGCCAGCAGAACTTCCAGTACCAGCACACCGATCGCCAGCGTCGAACTGGAAAAGCTCAGGCCTTCCTCTTTAGAGATATTCAGGAACGTCGGTATGCCGAGATAAAGTAAATAGCCGGTGTAAAATAGCGCGATCGTTCCTACTAATGCACACAGCCAGACCAGCGGATAAAGTGCGACCAATCCGCTTAAAAACAGCGGCGTCGCGACATATCCTGCAAAGACCATACAGTGGGCCAACGACGGACGCTGCGGGTAATTACGTGCCATCCACCAGATAACCCGGCCCATGACAGCGACGCCTGCCAGCATGACCCCGTAAAACAGAATTGCCATCGCAAATCCGGTCAACAGAGATAACTTCAGGATATTGCCATCGCCAAAATTCCAACCGATTTGCGTTGTACCGATAAACGCGCAAACAACCGGGATTGCCGCCATCAGCAGTACATGGTGGGTATAGTGATGCGAAACACTTTCGTTTTCGCTGTTGATCACGTGCATTTCACGATCGGGATGGGAAAACAGCCCCCAGACATGGTTCATACCGCCCCCTTCTTGTCAGCTCCGGACCTCAACACTTCAAGTATAATTCAGCTTTTGATTATTTTATGTACACATGAAAAATACCGAAGCGCCGGGTTGTGCTTTTCCGGCATCAAATATTCATTGGGTGTATGCTATGACCAGTGGAGGTCATACAACGTATGGATATAACGCATTATGTTGCGCAATACGGCTATGCTGCGTTAATCATCGGCAGCCTGGCAGAAGGTGAAACCATTACCCTGTTAGGCGGCGTCGTGGCGCATCAGGGAGTCCTGAAATTCCCGCTGGTGGTGCTCTCGGTCGCGCTGGGTGGGATGATTGGCGATCAGTTGCTCTATTTACTCGGACGTCGTTTTGGCGGCAAAATTCTGCGTCGTTTCTCGCGCCATCAGGCGAAAATTCATTATGCGCAGAAAATGATCCAACGACGTCCTTACCTGTTTGTTGTCGGTACTCGCTTTATGTACGGCTTTCGCGTTATTGGTCCCTTACTGATTGGCGCCAGTCACCTGCCGCCGAAGATCTTTTTACCGCTGAATATTCTTGGCGCGTTTGTCTGGGCATTGCTATTTACCACCCTCGGCTACGTCGGTGGTGAAGTGATCGCGCCGTGGCTGCACAGCCTCGACCAGCATATCAAGCATGGCATCTGGCTGGTGCTGGTTATCGGGATAGTCGCGGGCGTCCGCTGGTGGATGAAACGTCGAAGCACGCGTAAAGCGCAATGAAGATGGCCCGACAGCGGAACACCGGCGGGCCGAACAATCAGGATGCGTGATAACCGCCACCCAGCGCGCTGGTCAACTGGATTGAGGCATCCAGCCACTGTCCTTGTAAAAGCAGACCGTTGCACTGCTCACGTAATGCCGGGATCTTTGCCTCGCTGACCCTGGAACCCGCAATAATACCTGCATTAAAGCGCGCCTGCGCCAGCCCCACTACGCGCTGAGCGTCATGTTCAATCTGCTGCTGATGCTGATTTTTCTGCGCCAGTGTTTCTACCTGCGATGCCGCACGTGCCACGTCATTCACCGCATCCACCACAGCTTTGTTGTAATTCGCCACCGTCAGGTTACTTTGCGCTTTCGTAATATCGAGATTCGCATTCAGTCTGCCGCTGTCAAAGATAGGCAGCGTCAGCCCGGCGGTTACACCCATTTGCTGCGCGGAATGGCGGAACAGGTCACTCAGATGTAACGCATCCTGTTGTAAAAATGCCATCAGATTCACATCGGGATAAAACGCCGCTTTCGCCGCATCAATGCTGCTCAGCGATGACTCAATGTACCAGTGTGCCGCCTGCAAATCTGGTCGACGGGCCAGAAGCGAGTAGCCCAATTGGGATGGGAGCTGACTTTCAACCACGGGCAGTTTGGTCGAATGGAGCTTCAGGGCAACGGACTGCGAGTTGCTCAACGCGCTTAGGCGCGCCTCAATCACCTTCATTTTACCGCTGACATCGTTCAGCTGCTGCTCTGTTTTGCTGGAATCGATATCGGTTTCAACACCTTCCACCGAAGAAGTGAGGCCGTTTTGATATAGCTGACGATCGACGGTTATCACATTTTGCTGCTCGCTTTCGATTTGCGTCAACACGGTTTTCAGCGCGGCCTGCGTCTGCCATTCCCAGTAAAGACGGGAGACACCGCTCGCCAGCAGCTGTCGGGTTTGCTCGCGCTCAGCCTCACGCGCCTTAACGGTCCCTATACGCGCAGTCACTTCGGCCCGATTCTTACCCCACAGATCCAGATTCCAGCCTGCAGTTAAACCAAAGGTACCGTTGGTGTACCACGGCCCCGTGGTTCCTGCTGCGGGATCGGTTATGGCGAAAGGTCCCATCAGCCCTTCGGCTGACATTTTCTGACGCTCAACGTCTGCGGAGAAGTCGATCTCCGGGCCATCCTGCGCTTCCACGGCCTTAGCCTGCGCCTCCGCCAGTTGAATGCGCTGTTCCGCGACCTGCATATCAGGAGAATTTCGCAACGTGCTGTCAATCAACGCATTAAGCTGGGGGTCGTGATATGCCTTCCACCACTGGCTGTCCGGCCAGCCATTTTTTAACGCGGCAGGCAATGTGGTATCGACATTTGCGGCAGGCGTCTGCTGTGACAGAGACTGGCGGTCATCATGCATCGGCGCGCAGCCAGACATCAGAACAAAAAGCGGCAACAATGCCGTCGTGACAAACACAGAATTACGATTCATGGAGATATACAGGTAAGAAAAGATGTGCAGAGATTACGACTTGTCGCTGTTGCTTTTTTAGTTACGCGTGGCAATACATCTTTGGCAATAAAAATATATAATCAGAAAAATATACACCTCGTGAATAATATAGATTAAATAATTTTAATAATTAATGGATGGAGATGTTATGTCACAGAATATCTATGACGATCCTGAGTTCTTTGCCGGATATGCCACGCTGGATCGTTCAGTAAAGGGACTCGACGGTGCGCCAGAATGGCCGACAATACAAGCGATGCTCCCCTCTCTTCAAGGCAAAAACATTCTTGATTTGGGCTGTGGATATGGTTGGTTTTGCCGCTACGCGCGCGATAATCAGGCAGCCAGCGTAATGGGACTGGATATTTCACAAAAGATGTTAACCCAGGCACACAGTATGACTCAGGGTAATGGCATCGTTTATCAGCGTGAAGATCTCGAAACGCTAACCCTGTCCCCAAATTCTTTTGACCTGGTTTATAGCTCGCTTGCCCTGCACTATTTGCACGATATAGAACGATTATTCGTAACCATTTACCAGTCATTAACACCAGGCGGTATGTTAGTTTTCTCTGCCGAGCATCCAATTTATACCGCACCGCTTAATCAGGGCTGGATAAAAGATAAAACCGGGCAGCTGTCCTGGCCGGTTAATCATTATCAGCAGGAAGGTGAGCGCATCAGTAACTGGTTTGCTGAAGGCGTCAAAAAACAGCACCGTAAGCTGGCGACCTGGATTAATGCGCTGATTGCCGCCGGATTCGAGATCGTTTGTCTCGATGAATGGGGACCTTCCGGGCAACAGATTGCTGAAAACCCGGCTTTAGATGAAGAAAAAGAGCGGCCGATGGTGTTTCTGCTCAGCGCACGTAAACCAGCATAACAACGCCCCCAGGCAGAATGATTGATACTTTCCTATACTCAATCTGAACTTACCAAAAAAAGGAAAGTTAATGAAAATTCTGCTGTGGGTAATTCTGATTATTTTTCTGATTGGGCTATTGGTGGTAACAGGCGTGTTTAAGATGATTTTCTGATGTCGTCATTTCGCCCAGGCCTGATAGCAGAAATCTCAGGCTATTATTCTCTCTGATGCCGGATGGCGGCGTAAACGCCTTATCCGGCCTACTGGAGCTGAGATCAGGCAGTAATCTCGATAGCCTGAATCGCTCGTGCGATATCCGGCGAATTATTTAACGCACGAATTTCCTGAAACAGTTCTGTTGCCTCTGAATATTCTTTGCGCAAATACCCTAACCACTGCTTAATCCGCGCTACATGATACAGCCCGGTGTCCCCCTGCTTTTCAAGGCGGGTATATTTTTGCAACAGCGTCACGACTTCAGGCCACGGCATACGCGGCTCGTTGTATTTCACCACGCGGCTCAGGTTCGGAATATTTAATGCGCCACGTCCGATCATCACCGCATCGCATCCGCTGATGGCCATACAATCCTGGGCGCTCTGCCAGTCCCAGATTTCGCCATTCGCAATAACCGGAATGGTCAGCCGCTGGCGGATCTCGCCAATCGCCTGCCAGTTAATATGTTCGGCCTTGTAGCCCTGCTCTTTGGTTCGGCCATGCACCGCCAGTTCGCTGGCACCGGCCTGCTGGACGGCATCGGCAATTTCAAACTGCCGGTCGCTGTTGTCCCAGCCCAGACGAACTTTCACCGTCACCGGAAGATGAGCCGGGACCGCCTCACGCATAGCTTTTGCGCCCCGGTAGATAAGCTCAGGATCTTTCAATAACGTTGCGCCACCGCCGCTACCGTTCACCAGCTTCGACGGACAGCCGCAGTTCAGATCGACACCGTACGAGCCCAGTTCTACCGCGCGTGCGGCATTCTCCGCCAGCCACTGCGAATACTGTCCTAACAGCTGAATGCGAACCAACGTGCCGGATGGCGTCCGGCTGTTATTATGCAGTTCCGGGCAGAGTCGATGAAATACTTTTGCCGGCAGGAGCTGATCCACCACGCGCACAAACTCGGTGATGCACAGATCGTAATCATTCACTTCAGTCAGCAGCTCGCGCACCAGTGAGTCGAGCACGCCTTCCATCGGCGCCAGTAAAACACGCATATCGTCACCCGCAAAAAAAGAGGCGCTATGGTAGCGCCTCCGTTCGGGAGATTAAAGAGGCTCAGCGCGGCAACAGGCAGTTATCTTCTTTCCAACCGTACAGCCATTCCATACCGCGATAAAACTCCGCCTGCGATTTGTCTTTCCACAGCAGATTACGCACCTGCCGCTCGACGCCTGCGGCATGGTAGACACGGCCCATTTCACGCGTTGACCAGACGATGCGTGCGGTACGCGGAATACGCACCGACTCATACAGCGCAAAGGCAGCAGCCGCATCGCCATCACACTGCTGTAGCGCTTTACCGAGCGTTACCGCGTCTTCCAACGCCATACAGGCACCCTGCGCCATATATTGCGCCACCGGGTGCGCGGCGTCTCCCACCAGCGTGATGCGGTCGGTTCCCCATTTTTCTACCGGCTCGCGGTCGGCGGTGGACCAGCGCCGCCATGATGTCGGTTTATCCAGCATCTGGCGCGGGCGCGGATGGATACCCGCAAAATAGGAGAGCACTTCCTCTTTGCTGCCATCCTTCACGCCCCACTCTTCCTGCTGACGACTGTGGAAGGTCACCACCAGGTTATACTGCTTACCTCCGCGCAGCGGATAGTGCACCAGGTGACAGTGTGGTCCGGCCCACAGCACCGGTGCGTTAATGCGTAAATCTTCCGGCATATCATCACAATCAATCACGGCGCGATAGACCACGTGTCCGGTAACCCGTGGCGCATCGCCAATCAGAGACTGACGAACGACCGATTTTACACCGTCACAGCCCACCAAAATATCCGCCGTCCAGCTGTTGCCGTGCTCATCAAATACCGTCACGTCATTCTCTGTCTGGCGAATATCAACCACGTTAGTTGAAGTGCGATACTCAACGTTAGGATGCACCAGCGCCGCTTCCCAAACGCTGGCGTGAATATCAACCCGATGGATAACCGCATAAGGACCGCCAAAGTGATCGCGGAACGCCTGCCCGGTTTCAATGCGCACAACCTCTTTTGCGTTTACCGCATCCATCATCGTGATGTGATCGGTAAAAACAGCACGCTGACGGGCGACTTCCCCCACGCCAAGGCTGTCCAGAGCAGAGAATGCATTCGGCCCGAGCTGAATACCCGCGCCAATTTCACCAATCTCGTGCGCTTTCTCCAGCAACATCACTTTAATGCCCTGACGGGCCAGCGATAGCGCGGTTGCCGCGCCGCCAATCCCGCCACCCACGATAATTGCGCGTGTCACTTTAGCCATTGTCGTTCTCCTTATCAGGCTGGAATTTTATCTTGTTGATTCTCGGGCGCGGCGGCGATAAACGCCGGAAGCTGAGTACAGGCATCATATACCGCCTTACAGCGCGGATATCCGCTCAGATCGCAACCCATACGTAACGCATTCGCCCACTGTGGGATCAGACAGCAATCCGCCAGCGTCGGCGCATCACCTACGCAGAACTTACCCGAATGACTCTGGCGCAGCATCTGTTCCACCGCGCTTAACCCTTGCTGGATCCAGTGTGCATACCAGCGTTTTTTATCTTCTTCACTGACCTTTAACTCTTCGCTCAGGTAGCGCAGTACCCGCATGTTATTCACCGGGTGGATATCACAGGCGATGGCATAGACAATTTCCAGCACCTTACTGCGCACCGGGAAGTGGGCTGGCAGCAGCGGCGTTTGCGGAAAGTGGCCATCCAGCCAGTCAATTATTGCCAGCGACTGCCCAAGTGATTCTCCGTCATCGGTCACCAGCGTCGGCACCAGTCCCACCGGGTTCATCCGTCGGTAGGCCAGTTCGTTCTGCTGACCAATGCGAATGTTGACGCCCACCGTCTGGTAATCCAGCCCCTTCAGCGCCAGCGCAATGCGCACCCGATATGACGCCGAGCTATTAAAGAAACTGTACAGCTTCATCATCCACCTCAGACAATCTTCACGGCGATGGGGGTTAAACCGTCTACGTTTCCGGTGATCACATCCCCTTTCACTACCGCCCCCACGCCTTCAGGGGTACCGGTGTAGATCAGATCGCCCGGCTGCAGTTCGAAGAAGCCAGACAGATAGCTGATGGTTTCATTCACAGACCAGATGAGGTGGCGAATATCGCTACGCTGATGATCGTCGCCGTTGACCTGCAACCAGATTGGCGCATGGTTAACATCCACACTTTCGCTGGCTTTATGCAGCGGCGCGATGGGCGCGGAGAGATCAAACGCTTTGCCAATTTCCCACGGACGCCCCATCTGGCGCATCTCCATCTGCCGATCACGGCGAGTCATATCCAGACCGGTGGCATAGCCCCAGATATATTCGTGCGCTTTTTCCAGCGGAATATCACTGCCCTTTTTGCCAATCGCCACCACCAGCTCTATCTCATAGTGATAGTTATCGGTTTGCGATGGGTACGGCAGTTCGAGGGTCTGACCAGCCGCCACCGGGACTACCGCATCGGCAGGTTTACAGAAAAAGAACGGCGGTTCGCGATCCGGATCAAAGCCCATTTCACGGGCATGAGCGGCATAGTTACGGCCCACACAGTAAACTCGGCGCACAGGAAATTGTTCATCACAGCCAACAACCGGAACGGTAACAGGCGCTTGTGGTTCAAATACGTATTGCGTCATTTTCTCTCTCCCAAATTAATAACGTGCTTCGCGGAACAACCCCAGCGCTTCCTGAACCGGTCTGTCCGAAAAACTGAATAAGACGGTATCTTCGCGGGTCTGGAACGACACGCCGTGCCAGGTCGGCACCACAAAGATATCTTTTGGCGAAAAGTTGAAGGTCTCATTGCCGATGCTGACCTGCCCACTTCCTTCCACCACGTGGTAGATAGTGCTGTCGGTGGTACGCGCCATTCGTGAGGAAAAGCCCTGCGGCAACAGTTGCAGGAAGGTTCCCATTGAAGGCATGGGATAACCGCCGGTTACCGGGTTGACGTAACGCATCTTGTAACCGTCCCATTCATCGGCGTCACCCATGCGGGTCAGGTCATGCAGTGCCTCACGGCTGCGATCGTAGCGATAGTTAAAAATCGGCGATGAGTTACCTTTCTGATGACGCAGCGGCAGCATATTGGCCGCGTAGCGCGGTAAATAATCCCCTTCCTTGCGCGTGACCGGCTGCTGATCTTCCGGGTAGTCTTCCGCAAAGCCACAGCCCAGCAGGTTCACCAACGGCAGGTCCAGACCGTCCAGCCACACCACCGGTTCACTGCCCGGATTGCCGTGATCGTGCCAGCGCCACTGCGGCGTCAGAATAAAATCGCCTTCATGCATCTGGGTGCGCTCGCCATCCACGGCGGTAAATGCCCCTTTCCCTTCGACAATAAAGCGCAGCGCAGACTGGTTGTGGCGGTGACTCGGCGCAACCTCGCCCGGCATAATTAACTGCAATCCCGCGTACAGCGTTGGGGTGATTGAAGACTGTCCGCGCAGCATTGGGTTTTCCAGCACCAGCACGCGACGAATCGCCTCTTTCGCGCCAATCAGATTGCCACTTTCTAACAGTAGTGGACGGATCTCCTGATAGTTCCAGTACGCTGGCGCGCAATGTGCGTTCGGAGTTGGCGGCACCAGACGATGCAGCGACTCCCACAGCGGGGTCAGATTCTGCCCGGAAATATGCTGGTAAAACTGCTGACGGCTGTTCTTAACATCCTGATTCAGTTCAGACATAGGGATTCTCCTTATTCATTCACAACACCTGCGCGAGGCAGAGTATTCGAGGCAGAGGCCGACTGGCGGATAACAACCGTCAGCAGCGTAAGCATCACCGCGCTGATGGCCGCCGGGACGGCAATAATGAAAAACAGGTTATCGAATGAGAAATTCATCGCCATCATCACGCCGCCGGAAAGCGAGCCGACAATCGCGCCGCAGCGTCCCACCGCATTAGACCAGCTGACGCCCGTCGCCCGGCTTTGTGTCGGATAAAGCGTGGCGGTTAACGCATTAAGACCAACCTGAGAACCGCTGATACCAATGCCGGTGCCAAAAATGGCCAGCGCCATCAGCCACAGGCCGTTCTCACTCAGACCAATCATGACGATGCATACCGCGCCCAGCGCATAGCTCACGGCCAGCACGCGGAAAGGATTGTATTTATCCATCAGCACGCCCAGCGCCAGCGCGCCAAGCGTACCGCCAATCTGGAAGGCAGCGGTCACCCAGGAGGCATGCTGCAGATCAATTCCACGGTGGTTTAACAGCGTTGGCATCCAGCTGGAGAGCAGATAAATAATCAGCAAGCTCATAAAGAACACTACCCATAGCATCAGGGTAATGGGCAGCTGTCGCCCGACGAACAGCTGGCGAATGCTGCCTTTAGCAATTGCGGCGCCCTCGTTGAGATAAAAATGGGTATTGTCATAACGTTCCCAGGTGATGGCGCTAACGGTTCTGGCAATCACGTTTTGCGGCAGCTGACGACGAACCTGCCAGCGTGGGGATTCCGGTAGCGCAAACAGCAGGGCCACAAACAGCATCAGCGGTAGAACGCCTCCCAGCACCAGGATGCCGTGCCAGCCAATCACCGGCACCAGCTGCGCGCTGACGATGCCGCCCATTGCCGATCCCAAGGTGAATCCGCAGAACATCATGGTGACCAGTGCCCCACGCCGACGCGCTGGCAGGTATTCAGACGTCATGGTGATGGTATTTGGCATTGCGCCGCCCAGACCTAAACCGGTCAGGAAGCGCAAAATAACCAGCGTTTGTAGATCGGGTGAAAAAGCCGAGATCAGACTTAGCGCACCGAACAATGCCACGCAGAGTTCTATCACTCGTTTGCGGCCAAAACGGTCGGACAGCGGGCCACAGAGCAGCGCGCCAGCGGTCAGCCCCAGCAGACCTGCACCAAACAGCGGTGCCAGATCGCCAGCAGTCAGCTGCCAGTGAGTGCGAATATCGGGTGCGATAAAACCAATCGCCGCGGTATCAAATCCGTCAAGCATGACAACCAGAAAACAGCAGATAATAACGCGCCACTGGGTCTTACCGACGGGGGCGGAATCGATCAGTGCTTGTAGATCACGTTGTTGAGTCATAGTGAATGCCTCAGTGCAGGTAGAGTAGATGTCTGTTTTGTTTTAGGTATGTTGCGACTTTGTATGTTTGGAGATGAAATGTACAATGGCTTTTCATGCAGAGGCATAACCTGGAGGTTATAGCAAATGGCAAACTGGGCGCAGAAACTGAAGTTGCAACACCTGCAAACGCTTATCGCGCTGGGCGAACAGGGAAATCTGACGCACGTCGCCCGGATGATGAATATCACCCAGCCCGCGTTGTCGAAATGGTTATCACAGCTCGAAGATGAGATTGGCATCACGCTCTTTGAACGTCACAGTAAAGGCTTGCGTCCTTCCGAAGGCGGCAAGTTGCTACTGCAGCATGCCCAACGCCTAATCAATGATATGGAACGTTCGCAGTATGAGATCGCCCGTTTTAAGCAAGGCGGCCTTGTAGGGAGTCTGAAGATTGGCTGCTCGCCAGTAGCGACCGACTGTGTTTCTCAGGCAATACTGGGGTTGCTTAAAGAGTTACCAACCCTGCATCTTAATATTGAAGAGAAAGTGATGACCCCGCTGCTGCACGATCTGCTCGCGGGTTCGGTGGATGTCGTCGTCGGTCGCGTCGGTGGCCGGGCGCTTCAGTTGCCGCTCAATTACCAGGTGCTGTATACCGAGCCGGTCTGTTTCGTCGCCCGTCCCGATCATCCCCTGGCAAAATATCCCCTGCTCACCTGGCACGATCTGGCGAACTGGCGCTGGATTGTCTGGCCGACAGGAACCCCTATCCGGATAAGCATTGATAACGCGCTGGTTGATAACGGTGTCATGTTGCCGGAAAACATCATTGAATCGGCATCGATCAACGTCAGCACCAATCTGCTGCAAAGTAGCGACATGATCTCTATTCTTTCTTTGCGTCTGGCACAAAGGTATGCCGCCCAGGGACAGCTGGCTATCCTGAATCTGCCGAAGATTGAACAAAAAGGCAGCGTCGGCGTATTCTGGCGCAACAACGAAACGCCGACTACCGCCCTGAATCGTTTTTTGTATTATCTGGCACAGGTTTAGCGCGGAGAGTTAGGGCCATCGCCCGATGTTCCAGATATCTATTTCCTCTATGCTTAGAATTCATGATGTGATCGGTAGCACGTTTTTAAGTTTAATTGTATGATGAATGAGTCTCGTCAAGGGTTTCAACTATGAGCAAAGCACTGAACGTTATCTGGCAATATTTGCGCGCATTCGTCCTGATTTATGCCTGCCTCTATGCAGGTATTTTTCTTGCATCGCTACTCCCTATCACCATTCCGGGCAGCATTATCGGCATGCTGATCCTATTTGTCTTACTGGCTTTGCAGGTGTTACCGGCAAAATGGGTTAACCCTGGCTGCTACGTGCTGATTCGTTATATGGCCCTGTTGTTTGTCCCGATTGGCGTGGGGATCATGCAGTACTTTGACCTGCTCCGCGCACAATTTGGTCCGGTGGTGGTGTCTTGTACCATCAGTACGCTGGTCGTTTTCCTGGTGGTGAGCTGGAGCTCGCACATTGTGCACGGTGAGCGCAAAATCGTTGGGCAAAAAGAGGCTAAAGCAAAAAAATGATGTCGTATATATGGTGGTCGTTACCTCTTACGCTGGCGGTATTTTTTGGCGCACGTAAGCTGGCAGCTCGCTTTAAAATGCCTTTGCTGAACCCTCTGCTGGTGGCCATGGTGGTAATTATTCCCATTCTGCTGCTGACCGGTATTCCCTATGATCACTATTTCAAAGGCAGCGAAGTGCTGAACGATTTGCTGCAACCTGCCGTGGTTGCGCTGGCCTATCCGTTATACGAACAGTTGCACCAGATTCGCGCCCGCTGGAAATCAATCATTGCTATCTGTTTTGCCGGCAGCGTTGTGGCGATGGTTACAGGTACAACAATCGCCTTGTTGATGGGCGCATCGCCGCAAATTGCCGCGTCAATCATGCCAAAATCGGTCACTACACCTATCGCTATGGCCGTGGGTGGCAGTATTGGCGGTATTCCGGCTATCAGTGCCGTTTGCGTCATTTTTGTCGGCATTCTCGGGGCAGTATTTGGTCATACGTTGCTTAATGCGATGCGTATTCGCACCAAGGCCGCTCGTGGGCTGGCAATGGGCACCGCGTCGCACGCCCTGGGCACCGCACGCTGTGCGGAACTGGACTATCAGGAAGGTGCGTTTAGCTCACTGGCGCTGGTCATTTGCGGCATTATTACCTCGCTGGTAGCCCCGTTCCTGTTCCCGATTATTCTGGCAGTGGTGGGTTAACCTTCATTTTTTAGCTATTTATTTGCGATGCGTTGCACATTTTTCATTTAAGTTTCATAAGTTGCATACACAATGAGATTTGGATCACATATAAAGCCATAACAGGCCCGTAAACTACGATTCCATTACATTGTTATGAGGCATCGCCATGCATCCACGTTTTCAAACTGCTTTTGCCCAACTCGCGGATAACTTGCAATCAGCCCTGGCCCCTGTTCTGGCGGATGCACATTTCCCCGCCATGCTGACTGCTGAGCAGGTCTCTTTGCTGAAACGCGAATCGGGACTGGACGAAGACGCGCTGGCATTCGCTCTGCTGCCGCTGGCTGCGGCCTGCGCACGTACTCCGCTATCCAACTTCAACGTTGGGGCAATTTCTCGCGGCATCAGCGGCAACTGGTACTTCGGTGGGAACATGGAGTTCCTGGGCGCGACCATGCAGCAAACCGTTCATGCTGAGCAAAGCGCCATCAGCCACGCCTGGCTGCGCGGTGAAAAAGGGCTCGCTGCCATCACCGTCAACTACACGCCGTGCGGCCATTGTCGCCAGTTTATGAACGAACTGAACAGCGGACTGGATTTACGTATTCATCTGCCGGGACGTGCACCACACGTGCTGCGCGATTACCTGCCAGATGCCTTCGGCCCGAAAGATCTGGAGATTAAAACGCTGCTGATGGACGATCAGGATCACGGCTTCGCGCTGCAGGGCGATACGTTGACTCAGGCGGCAATCACCGCTGCCAACAGATGCCATATGCCGTACAGCAAATCCCCAAGCGGCGTGGCGCTGGAGTGTAAAGATGGTCGTATTTTTAGCGGCAGCTATGCTGAAAATGCCGCCTTTAACCCGACCCTGCCACCGCTGCAGGGCGCGTTAAACCTGTTGAATCTCAACGGTTATGATTATCCAGATATCCAACGTGCTGTACTTGCTGAAAAAGCCGACGCGCCATTGATTCAGTGGGATGCAACCTCCGCCACGCTGAAAGCACTGGGCTGCGACAATATAGAGCGCGTACTTCTGGGTTAATCGACTCAATAACGCCAGTTCGTAGGCCGGATAAGGTGTTTACACCGCTATCCGGCACTATGCGCAATGCCTAAAATCCCCTCAATCAGACTGCTGTTTCTTGCGCTACGTCTTCCGGTACAGTAGCCTGATTGAAATTCCATCCAAATAACGAGTTTTCTGCATGTTAAAGCGCGTGTTTTACAGCCTGTTAGTCCTGCTAGGCTTGCTGCTTTTGACTGTGCTTGGACTCGATCGCTGGATGAGCTGGAAGACGGCTCCCTACATTTACGACGAACTGCAGGATTTACCCTACCGCCAGGTAGGTGTGGTTCTGGGCACGGCGAAGTATTACCGCACCGGCGTCATCAACCAATATTACCGTTACCGCATTCAGGGCGCATTGAACGCCTATAACAGCGGGAAGGTAAACTATCTGCTGTTAAGCGGCGATAATGCCCAGCAAAGCTACAACGAACCCATGACGATGCGTAAGGATCTGATTGCCGCAGGCGTCGATCCCGCTGACATCGTGCTTGATTACGCAGGGTTCCGGACACTCGACTCCATCGTGCGTACCCGCAAGGTCTTTGATACCAACGATTTCATCATTATTACTCAACGATTCCACTGTGAGCGCGCCTTGTTTATTGCGCTGCATATGGGTATTCAGGCCCAGTGCTACGCCGTACCTTCGCCAAAAGATATGCTCACCGTGCGGGTACGTGAATTTGGCGCCCGTTTTGGCGCACTCGCCGATCTCTACATTTTCAAACGTGAGCCCCGTTTTTTAGGTCCACTGGTGCCCATCCCTACTATGCATCAGGTACCGGACGATGCGCAGGGGTATCCGGCGGTCACGCCTGAACAATTACTCGAATTACAAAAGAAACAAGGAAAATAAGCATGGAAGGAAAAACGATCTTTATCGTTATTGGCGTACTGATGATTGTTCTCTGGACGTGCAGAGAAGGCCTGAAGGGACTACGTTCCGGTATCGTCGAGAAAACAGTGAAAGGTTCGCAGACGCCAATGATCATTTCTCGCGCTAAAGAACCCAGCACTTACTGGAGCTATATCATCGTTTATTTCGGTATGGCCATTGGTGCACTGTTCACTGGTATCTGGTTACTCTTTATCAAATAAAAAAACCGATGCAGAACGCCTCTGCACCGGTTTTATTTTTCTCTTCCCAGATTACTTCTTACGCGCGTACTTCAGTGAGTCCAGCGCGACCGCGAAGATAATAATGCCGCCCTTGATAATATACTGCCAGTATGGGTTCACGCCGATGTAGGTCAAACCGTAGTTGATGACGGTGAAGATAATCACACCGGTCACTACGCCAAACACGGTACCTACCCCGCCGCTGAACGACACGCCGCCAACCACGCACGCCGCAATCGCATCCAGCTCATACATAAAGCCGAGGTTGTTGGTCGCTGAGCCGATACGCCCGGCTTCGAGCAAACCGCCGAAGGCATAAAACACGCCAGACAACGCATAGATAATCAGCAGGTTCAGCGCAACGTTTACCCCGGACACTTTCGCAGCTTCCGGGTTTCCGCCGATGGCGAAAATGTTTTTACCGAAGCGGGTCTTGTTCCACAGCACCCACACAAAAGCCACCGCAATCAGCGCATAGAAAGTGATGTAGGAGAGTCGGAAACTGCCCAGTGCAATAAAGCCCTGCGCAAAGGTTGAGAATCCGCTGTCAAAGCCAGAAATTGGCGATGCGCCGACGAAGTCGTAGTACAGGGAGTTGATCCCGTAAACGATAATCATCGTACCCAGTGTGGTAATAAACGGTGTTACGTTCAGATAAGCAATGATAATACCGTTCACCAGACCGATAATGGCGCCAATCACGCAAACAATCAGCACCACTACAATGATTGGCATCGTCGCCATTTCCGGGAATACCTTGTTGGCATTCTCCATCGACTGCAACAGAGTTGCCGCCACCACTGCCGCCAGGCCAACCTGACGCCCCGCCGACAGGTCGGTCCCTTGGGTAACAATCAGTCCAGCCACACCCAATGCGATAATAATACGCACCGAGGATTGCGTGAGAATATTACTCAGGTTCAGTAAGCTTAAGAAAGTGGGATCCTGGAAAATAATAATCGCCAGCAAAACCAAAAGAACAACGTAAATTCCGCCTTCTTTCAGGTAAGTAAGAAAACTTTTCTTATTTAACGCACTCATGAGGAGCCCCTAATCTTAAAGGTGCAAAGACGCAAGACGGAGGATTTCGTTTTGCGTTGTTGTTTTAGTGTCAACAATTCCAGCAACGAGACCATTGCTCATCACCAGAATACGATCGGTAATACCCAGCAGCTCCGGCATTTCAGAGGAAATAATAATAATCCCCTTATCCTTTTTCGCGAGTTCGGCAATCAACTGATAAATTTCAAATTTCGCGCCAACATCGATTCCACGCGTCGGTTCATCCAGCATCAGAATTTCTGGCTGGGTTAATAACCAACGACCAATAACCACCTTTTGCTGATTACCGCCAGAAAGTGAACCGATTTGCGTACGATGACCCGGTGTTTTTACCCTCATGGAGTCAATTACCCACTGGGTATCACTCTTCATGCGGGAATTATCCAACAGACCAACTTTGTTTTTATAGTTTTGGATATTGGAGATTAACGAGTTAAAACCAATGTCCAGATATGCATAAATACCGGTTGAGCGGCGCTCTTCCGTGACCAGTGCAAAACCATGGTTGATGGCTTCATTTGCACTGTGGTTATTAATTTTTTTGCCGTGTAGCGTAATCGTACCTGATGATTTCTCACGAATACCAAAAAGCGTTTCAACGATATCCGTGCGTTTTGCGCCTACCAGACCTGCAATCCCAAGAATCTCCCCTTTGTGCAAATCAAACGAGATATCACGAATCGACGGCTGGCGCAGCGAGGTCAGGTTACGCACTTGCAGAATAACTTCACCAGGTTTGTTTTCTTTATCCGGAAAACGTTGGTTCAGTGAACGTCCGACCATCATGGCGATGATCTTATCCATATCCAGCCCTTCCAGCGGCTGGGTCGCAATCCACTGACCGTCGCGTAGTACGGTAATTTCATCGCACAGCTGGAAGATTTCTTCCATTTTGTGAGAGATATAAACAATACCGCATCCACGCTCTTTCAGCTTACGGATGATGGTGAACAGATGGTTAACTTCTTTTTCAGTTAACGATGAAGTTGGTTCATCCATGATGACGATTTTGGCGTCATAGGAGAATGCTTTCGCAATTTCAATCATCTGCATTTGTGAAACGGATAATGTACCGACGCGCGCACGCGGATCGATATCAATATCCAGTTCATCAAATATCGCTTTGGTATCGCGGTACATTTTTTCCTGATCGACAAACATGCCTTTGGTGGGATAGCGTCCCAGCCACATGTTGTCCATCACAGAACGTTGTAATACCAGGTTTAATTCCTGGTGTACCATCGAAATACCATTTTCAAGCGCTTCTTTAGCAGAGTGAAAATCGATTTCTTTACCCTGAAATAAAATACTGCCGGAATCTTTTTGATAGATGCCGAAAAGACATTTCAATAATGTTGATTTCCCCGCTCCATTCTCTCCCATTAGGGCGTGAATAGAATGCGGGCGAACTTTTAAATTGACATTATCAAGCGCCTTAACGCCGGGGAAGGACTTGTTGATGCCGGTCATTTCCAACAAGTATTCGCCTGACGACTGAGTATGTGTGCTGACCATAATTATACCTTGTTGGCCTTGCAGAGTGCATTATTAAGGGCGCAATGAAATTGCGCCCACATACGGAGTATTTATTTGTTGGTGAACTCTGCCAGATTATCTTTATCGACACCTACGTACGGAACGCGAACAATCTTGTTCTCAATTTTCCAGTTAGTGCCATCTGCCGCACCTTTGCCGTCAGCCAGGTTTTTCGCCAGATCGAAGGTGGCTTTCGCCTGGTTGTTGGCATCGTTCAGGACGGTACCGGCCATGGCGCCAGATTTCACCAGAGCCAGCGCTTCAGGCAGCGCATCCACACCAAATACCGGTACGCTGGTTTTGTTGTGCGCTTTCAGCGCTTCAACTGCACCCATTGCCATCGCATCATTGTTAGCGATAACCACTTCAATTTTGTTCGCGTTTGGACCAGACATCCACGCATCCATCTTATCTTTCGCCTGAGCGGTATCCCACATTGCAGTATCTAACTGCAGCTGCTCAGTTTTAATGCCCTTGTCGTTCAGCTCTTTAATCACGTAAGTAGTACGCGCTTCAGCATCCGGGTGTCCCGGCTCGCCTTTCAGCAGAACAAACTGAATTTTGCCGTCTTTGTTCAGGTCCCAGTTCGGGTTAGCTGCCCAGTGTTTGGCAATCAAATCACCCTGAATAATGCCGGACTCTTTAGAGTCGGTACCGACGTAATACGCTTTGTCATAGCTGTCCAGCGCTTTACGAGAAGGTTCTTTGTTGAAGAACACGATCGGTACGTTCTGTCCGCGTGCTTTTTCAATGACCGTGCCTGCAGCTGCCGGGTCAACCAGGTTAATCGCCAGTGCTTTAACGCCTTTAGCCAGCAGCACGTCGATCTGATCGTTTTGTTTGGACTGGTCGTTCTGCGAGTCGTTCATCAGCAGCTGTACATCTGGTGCCGCTTTGGCATCTTTTTCAATAGCCTTACGTACTACAGACATAAAGTTATCGTCATACTTATAGATAGTCACACCAATGCGGGTATCAGCAGCGTGCGCAGCCGCGCCTAATAACATGCTTGCCATTACAGCAGACAGGGTCAACACCTTCTTATTCATGGTATCTCCGGTTTTATTATGCAGGGTAGTACTTGAGATAAATGCTCGGCAGGCAGAACGTTACTGAAGTGTTACTGAACGCCGAAGCTCACTTTTAAAAAATATTTCTTCCGTGTCTGGCAACGCTCCAAAAACAGGCTTTAATTTTTGCTTAAGGCACCTATACCTCGATGAAAGTGATTATTCACCGTTACATAGTAGTTACAGCGCAACAAACAGTGTCATCATAGCTATCGCATTGTTAATATACTGTGAATTTACTCACATATTGAAAGCGGTTACATCGCGCAACGTTATGAGTTAGTGATCGGTGCCGCATTCTGCCGCAGCGCTACTGAATGGCGACGCACCAGCGTTGGCATAAAACAATGCGACGCCTGCGGATCCAACGTGCCAGCCGCCCCCTGTAGCGCAAGCTCCGTCGCCATTTTTGCCATTGAAGCAATGGGATAGCGCACAGTGGTTAGCTGCGGATCGGTGTAACGCGCGATGGGAATATCATCGAAGCCAATGATAGAAAGGTGTAATGGAATAGCGATGCCGTTATCTTTTAGCGCGGTCAGCGCGCCGGCTGCCATATTGTCGTTATAAGCGAAGACCGCCGTCAGTTGTAAGTTACGCCCCAGCAGTTCCACCATCGCGGACTCTCCGCCCTGCATATCGGGCGAACCGGTGCCGACCCAGCTTTCTGCCGCAACAATCCCCTGCTCTTTCAGAGCAGTTAACCACCCTTCTTTGCGCATGGCGTCATCTTCAATGCGGTGGCTTGATGCCAGATAACCGATGCGTTGATGACCATTATTTAGCAGCATTCGGGTAGCCATTTTGGCACCGCTGATGTTATCCAGGCAGACGCAACGGTGGGCGTAGCCAGGAACAAGGCGGTTGATCAGTACCATGCCGGGGATTTGATCCATAAACTCGGCCAGTTCCCGATCGCTCAGCGCTTTAGAGTGTACAATCAGCGCGTTACAGCGTTGGCGAATCAACACCTCAATGGCATGACGTTCTTTTTCCGCCTCATGGTAGCTGTTGCCAATCAGGACATACTTCTGATGCTGCTGAGCAACCATATCCACGGCTTTTACCAGCGCGCCAAAAAACGCATCTGATACATCCATGACGACAACACCAATCGTGTCGCTTACCTGCGTCGCCAGCGCTTGTGCGTTGGCATTAGGTCGATAGCCAAGCTGAGTGACTGCCTTCATTACCGCTTCACGCGTATCGGGACTCACCAGCGCACTGTTGTTCAGTACGCGGGAAACGGTCGCTACAGAAACGCCAGACTGCCGTGCCACATCACGAATGGTTACCATATTCACTGCCCTGTTTTAGATTGCGGCTGCCCGCAGACACCCCAGGCTGGGTATTTTGTCAGCACAATGAAACGGACTGCGTGAGTGATGTCACAGGAATGAAAGCGCTTACATCCATTTTGTTAATGAATGTGATCCAGATCGTTATCTGGATGTTCGTGGTAATGATGTCCCCGAAGCACGCAGGGTTAATTGACGCCACAGCCATTCCACCGGGCCCTGCCGGTAGAAACGCAGCCATATGACAGAGAAAAGTAAGTTAATCGCCCAGACCGGGATGACGAAAAGCAGCAGCTCCAGCCGGTCAAATTTCATAAATAAACCGGCCTGATAAAACAACGTGGTGCAGATTAAGGTCTGTAACAGATAGTTGGTTAATGCCATGCGACCCACACAGGCGACGGCAATGACCCATTTTAAGCGACTAAGCTGTGGCCAGAAACCAAACATCAGCGCGGCATAACCAATGGTCTGCAACGGCGCCCCCAGTTCTCGCGGAGCTTGCAACAGGAAGGCACACCAGCGGTAGGCCCAGTCCAGTTGCCACTGGGCGATGATAGCAGGCAGGTTAATCGCCATGCCGATAATAACCAGCAGAACGCCAGTGCGTCGATAATGCTGCAAACTGTACTGCCCTTTTAGCCAGCCGCTACGCATTAATGCCGCGCCGAGCAGCATCATCCCCGCCAGTTGCCAGCCATATTGCGCACCTAACGCCAGCAAGCTATTGGACATCATATCCACGCGATTACTGATTGCTTCCATTCCGCCGTTCACTTTCCAGTATTTTTCATACAGCAACGCTGAAGCATCCGGCGTCCAGGCCCGGCTGGTTTCGCTCCCGGAGATCACACCCAACAGCAGCAATACACCAACGCCCGCCAAATAAAGCACCACGCCGGTGTTAAACAAGCTTTTCACCGACGGCGCATCCCGGATCAGCCGCCAGCAAATCAGGCCGATCAAGCCATATGCCAGCAGGATATCGCCATCCCAGAAGAGTAAACCGTGAATGAATCCCAATAGCACCAGCAACGTAAGCCGCGACTGGATCCAGCGTTTACCACGCGGGAGCAGCATTTGCAGACCAGCACCAAACAGCAGAGCAAACAGGGTAAGGAATTTTACCTGCGCAAAGAGATCGAGCAGCGCCCAGGTCCAGGCGTCAGATAAGGTAATGTCGCCATACCAGGCGGGATTGAGGTATGCCGCCTTCGGCAGGCCAAAGGCGCTAATATTGAGAAGCAGGATACCAAGAATGGCAACGCCACGAATAAAATCCAGCGTGACATTACGCTCCATGGTTCCTGCCCTAATCAGTTGTGATGACGTACTGCGCGCAGGAATTCCTGACGCGTGTTCTGGCTGGACTTAAACAATCCGCCAAGAGAAGTGGTGGTGGTCGCACTGGTCGCATCGCGAATGCCGCGCGCTTTCACACAGTAATGCACCGCATCAATCGATACCGCCACATTATTCGTCCCGAGCAGCGTTTGCAGCGCGGTGAGAATTTGCTGGGTCAGACGTTCCTGTACCTGCGGACGCTGTGCAAAGAACTGCACAATGCGGTTAATCTTCGACAGACCAATGACCGAATCTTTCGGAATATACGCCACCGTCGCTTTGCCATCGATAGTGACAAAGTGGTGTTCGCAGGTGCTGGTCAGCGTGATATCGCGGACCGTGACCATCTCGTCCACCTTCATTTTGTTTTCAATGACGGTGATTTTCGGGAAGTTGGCGTAATCGAGACCAGAGAAAATCTCATCGACATACATTTTCGCAATGCGATGCGGAGTTTCCATCAGACTGTCATCGCTCAAATCGAGATTGAGCAATTGCATAATCTCGGTCATATGGCCAGAGATAAGACGTTTGCGTGTTTCGTTATCCATCTCTTGCACAGGTGGGCGCAGCGGGGTTTCGAGACCACGCGCAACCAGCGCTTCATGAACCAGTGCCGCTTCTTTACTGAGTGATGACATTTCTTCTTCTCCTGCAGGTGGGGCGCCTCTGCCCTGCATGGGGCAAAGTTTTTAGGCTGTGTCACAGCCAGAACATTGTGCGTGAGGCGGCGCACATAATCCAGTATTCACCGTGATAATTATTGAAATTGGCACAGCCTTTCAGCGTCGCTGATTTCACTTGTCTTTCAGCCCGGTGACGTCGAGTGTTAATGTAAAGTTATATAGATGATGAAGTATGTTTGCTCAATGCGGAAGTGAAAGTTACTCACAGTGCTATGAATAATCTGTATTATGATGAGTTCGCAAACACATTCAGGTTCAACACAACAAGGAGCCACGCATGGAAATGCTTGAAGAGCACCGCTGTTTTGAAGGCTGGCAGCAACGCTGGCGTCACGACTCCACCACGTTAAATTGCGCCATGACCTTCAGTATTTTTCTTCCACCACCCCGCGATAACGCTCCGCCTCCGGTGCTGTACTGGCTGTCGGGCCTGACCTGCAATGATGAAAACTTCACCACCAAAGCAGGCGCGCAGCGCATTGCAGCTGAGCTGGGTATTGTTCTCGTGATGCCGGACACCAGCCCGCGCGGCGAGCAGGTTGCCAACGATGATGGCTACGATTTAGGTCAAGGGGCAGGATTTTACCTCAATGCCACCCAGCAGCCGTGGGCAACGCATTTTCGTATGTATGACTATCTGCGTGATGAGCTTCCGGCACTGATTCAGTCGCAGTTTAACGTCAGCGATCGCTGCGCCATCAGCGGACACTCCATGGGCGGCCACGGCGCATTGATTATGGCGCTGAAAAATCCCGGGAGATACACCAGCGTTTCCGCCTTTGCGCCGATCGTAAACCCTTGTCGTGTTCCGTGGGGTGAGAAGGCTTTTAGTGCTTATCTGGGCGAAGATAAAACACAGTGGGCAGAGTGGGATAGCTGCGCGTTGATGCTGGCCAGCAAACCCGCAGACGCGATCCCGACGCTAATCGATCAGGGAGACAGCGATCAGTTTCTTGCCGATCAGTTGCAGCCCGCGGTACTAGCCGAAACTGCCCGTCAGACCGCTTGGCCAATGACGCTACGCATCCAGCCTGGTTACGACCATAGCTATTACTTTATTGCGTCGTTTATTGAGGATCACCTGCGCTTCCACGCCCAGTATTTGCTGAAGTAATCACCAGTAAAGAGTGTTTTCTATTGCCGCGCTGTAGCTCATCTCTTCTGATTGCGGCGCGGATGCTTTACGATTTAGATCGGCCGCCTGTTGGCGTACCTGTAATCGCCCCACGCTCTCACCGCCTTCATGACCTTCGTTAAAATTACGCACTTCAGACTCGAATAAGATTGCATCCAGATGGTGCAACTTATTCAGTGCCCGCAGCAGGGAGATAAGCGTGTCCAGATTGAGGCCGCCGCCTTTCTCAATGCGTTTAATGGTCGCAATGCCCACCTGTGCGCGGTCAGCAAGCTGCTGCTGCGTTAGCGCCAGAGAAATCCGCGTTTCTCTGATGCGAGCGCATAATGACAAGATGATTTCATCATTATTCATGGTGTTATATTTCATGCCGCCCTCCCCGATTCTTTGGCTGAATTTTCCCAAGGCAGCCGTGATACGTTTCACGGTACTTCGCACTCATGTCTTTACCCGTTTCATACATGGCTGCAATCACCTCATCGAGCGAAACACATGGCTCGCTGACACGGCTCATCGCCATCGTTGCGGCATTAATCGCTTTTACGGCCGAAATCGCGTTTCGTTCGACACAGGGAATTTGTACCTGCCCGCCAACCGGATCGCAGGTCAGCCCGAGATGGTGCTCCATGGTGATTTCTGCAGCATTCAACACCTGAGCAACTGACGCTCCCATCAGTTCCGCTAATCCGGCCGCGGCCATCGAACTGGCCACACCGATTTCTCCCTGACACCCGACTTCAGAACCTAAGATAGACGCGTTTTGTTTGAACAGTAGCGCAATGGCGCCAGCAGTGAGGAAAAAGCGGATAACCGATGCGCTATCCAGCTTACAGACAAACTTATCGTACCAACTGAGGACCGCTGGGATGATACCGCAGGCACCATTGGTCGGCGCGGTCACCACTCGCCCTCCAGCGGCGTTTTCCTCGCTGACGGCAATCGCAAACGCATTTACCCAGTTGAGGTTGGTGAGAAAGTCGTTAGCAGAGGGTTTCATTACCAGTAATTTATAGAGCGAGCAGGCCCTGCGCGGAACCTGATACGAGCCAGGCAGTAGTCCTTCAGTATGCAGACCACGATGGACTGCCTGCTGCATTATCGCCCAAACATGCGCGAAATAGTCGTGCAACGCCGCCTGAGAATGCATCTGTAACTCATTTTTCATCATTAACGCCGCAACGGATAATCCATTACGCTGACACTGCGCCTGCAGCTGCGCGGCAGTTTGAAACGCAAAAGGAAATGCGTTTTTTTGCGCGGTTCTCTCGGGCACCGACTCGCCGGGTTTGCGAACCTGGCCGGCGCCGGTTGAAAACCATGTTTCTTCATACAAGGTAAAATAATCATCCCTGGCGCGAAACGTCATCGCGTAGGGATGACCAGAATGCGGTTGTTGATTCGGCTTAATCGCGACCGTCACGGTAACTGAAGGAGAAAGCGTCAGGGTGCCGTCCTGTTCAGCACGTTTAATGAGATCCATCTGTTGGCGTAATTCAACATCATCCGGCTGATTGCCCAACAGCCCCAGATAAAGAGCGATATCAACGTTATGACACTTGCGGCTTAATGAAAGCGCGCCATATAGCTCAACCTCGATCTCTCGCGTTAGCGGTAAGATCTCCTGTAGCTTTAATTGTGAAATGAAGTTAAACGCGGCACGCATTGGCCCTACTGTTCTTGAACTGGAAGGCCCAATGACGACTTTAAAAATATCAATACAACTTTCCATTTTAGACCCATCCCTGTTAGTCAAAATAGAATATACCGCCAGTAGCAACAGACCGTGACGTGTATATCAAAAACGATACCTTTCAGACTTTGTTTATTTATTGGTATAAAAAACAATACTATTTTAGCTTTTTTTTAACATTCACATCTGTGATAAAGCTGGATTCAATCGTCACTCCCCACTATTACAATAACCTCAGTTTACAGGAGTGACAAAATGGCAATTATTTATTTTATTAGTGCAAAAGATACTGAAAAACTTCAGGCATGGCTGCACAATACGTTTTTAAATACCGAGACCAAACAATTTCCGTGCGCACTGGAACAGTTGTCTATAGCCGCATTCAATAAACCGTATTTAAAATTATCAATACCCGATGAAATATTCACCGATGACATATACAAGAAACTAAGGGCTACATCGTTCACTAAGCAATTTGATTTTTTCCTTAAACCACAAAAGATCCCGAAGAACGGAATCATCGCCTTTGACATGGACTCGACGTTTATCGAGGAAGAAGGTGTGGATGAGATAGCCCGCGCGCTAGGCATCAGCGATCGGATAACGGAACTGACACAGCAGGCGATGGAAGGAAAACTGGATTTCAATAGCAGTTTCACCCGACGCATCGGAATGTTAAAAGGGGCGCACATAGATGTCATCAATGCCGTATGCGATCGGATGACGGCCTCTCCCGGCATCACCACCATTTTGCCATTCCTCAAGCAGAAAGGTTTTAAAACAGCAATTATTTCCGGCGGCCTGGATATTTTCACCCACCGCTTACAACAGAAATATCAGCTGGATTATGTATTTTCCAATACTGTTGAAGTCAGGGATGGCATGCTGACTGATAATATTTCCACGCCAATCATGAACTCAGAAAATAAGAAAAAAACATTGGCCGAACTTGCCGACTCTCTGCTGATACATCAGCATAACATTATCGCCTGCGGTGATGGCGCCAACGATATTCCCATGCTCACGTATGCTGGCACAGGTATTGCCTGGCAAGCAAAGCCCGCGGTCAGGGATTTAATTACCAATCAGATTAACTTTCACGGATTCGAGTCGCTTTTGTTCTTTATCGAAAATGGATTATAACCCCACGAGCACTGTCTGAAGGGAAGATCATATGAGCTTGAAATCATTTATATTCAGCCATGCTGATAAGCCGGTTGTAAAAGAAAAAAAAGAGATTGACCATACTTACAAAAAATTCAGGATAGAGATTATTAGCTCGGTTTTTATCTCTTACGCCGTCTTTTATTTAACACGTAAAAACTTCTCAGCCGCCATGCCGGCCATGCTGTCAGATACCGCTCTGACCGCAGAAGATTTTGCCATCATGTCTTCACTGTTTTATATCCTGTATGGCTCAATGAAGTTTGTTGGCGGTATGCTGGTTGATAAAATCAATCCGAAAGCCATGACCGGCCCGGTGCTCATTGGCGTGGGGATCGTTAATATTCTGTTTGGTTTTTCCGACAGCGTTGCCGCGTTTTATGTGTTGTACAGCCTCAATGCTATCCTCCAGGGCACCAGTTTTCCGCCAATGGCAAAAATCATGGCATCCTGGTTTTCCAAGAATGAACGCGGGCGTTGGTGGGCGGTCGTTGAAGCGGCGCATAATATTGGCGGTAGTCTCGCCCCACTGCTGACAAGTTTCGCGATTGTCTGGAGCGGTAGCTGGAAAATGGGTTTTTATGTACCGGGCGCGATCTCCTTGCTGATGGGGGTCATTGCGCTCTTTACAATTAAAGACCGTCCCGGGACCTTAGGTTTGCCTAACGTAGGTGAATGGCGCAAGGATCCAACAGAGCTAGCCCAGGTTAAAGCCAGCCCGGTTAACCTCTCCTTTTGGCAGATTTTCGTTAAATATATTCTAATTAACCCGTTGGTGTGGATTATTATCATTGGCGATATGTCGGTTTATATTGCCCGCACCATCCTCAACGACTGGCCACAAATTTACTATTCTCAGGTACATGGCTGGAGCCTGATTAAAGCCAACTCGATTATCTCGTGGTTTGAAGCCGGAGGACTTGCCGGAGGTTTACTGGCAGGTTACTTATCGGACTTTATGTTCAAAAGTAACCGCTGGATGACAGGATTAATATTCGCATTAATGCTCTGCGTGTGTATTACCTTAATCCCACTGGTTCAGGATACTTCATATACCATTACGGCCATTCTCTTCACCATTATGGGTTTCGCCCTGTACGGCCCGCATATGCTTTTTGCCGTAGGTTGTCTGGACGTCACTCACAAAGATGCGGCGGGATCGATAACCGGCTTCCGAGGATTGTTTAGCTATGTTGGTGCGGCGCTAGCGGGCGTACCGGTGATATTAGTGAAGAACAGTTGGGAGTGGTCTGGAGTCTATCTCTATGCCGTGATCGCTATCCTGTTAACCACCTTGTCACTGGCCTTACTCGCCAAATTCCATCGGTTATAAGTAAGCCATAACAGGACAGCGGTGCAATTGCCGCTGTCCTTCAGCCTGGTTCTTCCAGCATCAAACAAGATTCCCACCCTCTTCATTTCTCCATCATTCCTTCACTTTTTCTCCTTTTTTCTTCCCCCACTATCTTATTGATTAAAAAAGTATTTCACCCCAAACCATATCAAACACAAATGATTTCTATTATCATTTGTGTTTACAAATATTCATACTTTTGTACAATCCCCCCGCTTCTTTACTGAAAAGAGTCCTTAAAAGACAAATACATACAATTGTCATGGCCTTTCACATGACGCGCAGTTTGATTCATTTAAATGGAATGATACAAATGACTATACCTCACGTTAAGGCTGTAGCTGCCGCAGTATGCGTCGCCTGCCTCCCATCACTCGGCCATGCCGCTGAACAAGACACCGTGGTCGTTACCGCTACCGGTTTCGAGCAGAAAATTCAGGATGCCCCGGCTTCAATATCTGTTATTACCAAGCAGCAGATTGAGGACAAAGCCTATCGAGATGTCACCGATGCGCTAAAAGATGTCCCTGGCGTCGTCGTCACTGGCGGGGGGAGCAGTAGCGATATCAGTATTCGCGGTATGGCTTCGCAATACACGCTCTTCCTGGTCAACGGTAAACGCATCAGCACCCGCGGTACACGTCCTAACAGCGACAACTCAGGTATTGAGCAAGGTTGGCTGCCGCCGCTGGAATCCATCGAGCGTATCGAGGTAATCCGCGGCCCGATGTCATCCCTCTACGGCTCCGATGCGATGGGCGGCGTCATTAACGTCATCACCAAAAAAGTGTCGAATACTAAAGCCTGGACCGGCTCTTTGCACGGCGATGCCACTTTCCAGGAAGACAGAGACTCCGGCGATATTTACCAGACCAACGCCTATGCGTCTGGACCACTGATTGACGGATTACTTGGCGCGAAGGTGACCGGATTATTCTCCCACCGCGCGGAAGATGAAATCGTAAATGGCTACAATGAACAGCGTATGCGTAGCGGGGGATTAACCCTGAACTTTACGCCAGATGATAAAAACGACATCGATTTCGATTACGCACGTGAATTGCAGGATCGCGACAGTACGCCGGGCAAATCCATGGCCGAGGAAAACTGCCGCAACGGAAGCTGTAAGCCCAACAGTAAAAGCGAAAACAAGTATGTGCACACCACGTACTCAATAACCCACAGCGGTTATTACGACGACTTCAACTCCACCAGCTATGTCCAGCAGGAAGAGACCGACAACCCCGGTCGCCAGATGAAATCCTACAACACGATTTTCAATAACCAGAACCAGGTATTCCTTGGGGCGCACACCCTGACGTTGGGCGGGCAATACCGTTATGAAAAACTGCGCGATAATGGCAACCAGCTGCAAGCGGCTGATGGACTGAACAAACTGACTCGCTGGAGCTGGGCGCTGTTTGCTGAAGATGAATGGGCCGTTACCGATACCTTCACGCTGACCGGCGGTCTGCGTATGGATAAGGATGAAAACTACGGTGACAACTGGACGCCGCGCGGCTATGGCGTATGGCATCTGAGCGATCAGTGGACCTTAAAAGGCGGCGTTTCCGCGGGCTATCGCGCACCGGATCTGCGCCAGTCTTCTGCCAGTTGGGGACAGGTCACCGGCGGCGGTCGTCTGAACGGAATCATTGTCGGCAACCCGGATCTGAAGCCGGAGAAAAGCCTCAGCGAAGAGATCGGTTTACTGTGGGATAACGGCAACGACCTCAACGCAGGCGTTACGTTGTTCAATACCGACTTTAAAAACAAAATCACCGAAGTTCGCCGTTGTAACAGCAGTTCCGATCCGGCCTGCACCATCGGCGGCACCCATTATGACTTCGTCAGCGATCGCGTTAACGTCGATAAAGCCAATATGCGCGGCGTAGAATCCACCTTCGGCTGGAAAATAACCTCTGACGTCAACTGGACCGCGAACTACACCTACACAGAATCTGAGCAGAAAAGCGGTCAGTTCTCAGGCCAACCGTTGAACAAAATGCCGAAGCATATGTTTAACACGACACTGGACTGGCAGGCTACGCAGGATCTCGGTTTCTGGAGCCGTCTGAATCTGCGCGGGAAAACGTCTGAATACCTGAGCCGTACCTCCATGGCACAGGGCACCCCGTCCTATACTCAGGTCGACGTTGGTTTACGTTACTATGCTACCAAGGATCTGTTGATGACCGCTGGCGTGTATAACGTGCTGGATAAACAAATCGATTACGATACCTACGACACCGTCCTTGATGGACGTCGTTACACGGTTGGCATGACTTACAGCTTCTAAGTTAGGCGCAATAAAAAACCCCGGCACTCATCATGCCGGGGTTTTTGTTATGCTTTTTTATACTGTTACTTCTTTACGCGGCCCGGGAATTTCATTTCGCTGTAGCGAACAAAACGGGTTCCTTTGGTCAGCTTATAGCCAAACCAGATAATCAGGAACAGCGGGATACCGATATAGGTCGCCATCACACCGCCCCAGTCAATGCTGTCTTTCAGGAACGCTTCGTAGTTCTGACCCAGGGTGATAATCAGGCACAGCACAAAGGCGAAGATCGGACCCAGCGGGAAGAAGCCAGAACGGTACGGCAGATCCTTCACATCGTGCCCCTGCAGCACATAACCGCGACGGAAGCGATAGTGGCTAATAGCAATCCCCAGCCAGGCGATAAAGCCCGTCATCCCGGAAGTATTCAGCAGCCACAGGTACACGGTCTGGTTGCCAAACATTGAAGTCAGGAAGCACAGCCCCGCCACCACGGTGGTCGCATACAGCGCGTTACGCGGTACGCCGCCACGAGACAGTTTGCCGAAAATACGCGGCGCTTTACCGTCACATGCCAGGGTGTAAAGCATACGCGTGGAGGCGTACATCCCGGAGTTACCTGCGGACAGCACCGCCGTCAGGATAACTGCGTTCATCACCGCTGCCGCAGACAGCAGACCCGCATGCTGGAATACCAGCGTGAACGGGCTAACGCTGATGTCTTTTACATCGTTACGCAGCAGGCTTGGATCGGTATACGGAATGATCAGGCTGATAATCAAAATTGCGAACACATAGAACAGCAGGATTCGCCAGAATACCTGACGTACCGCACGTGGAATGTTCTTTTCAGGATCTTCAGATTCGCCAGCCGCGATACCGATAAGCTCTGTCCCCTGGAAGGAGAAGCCGACTATCATCGCCACGCCAATCATCGCAGCAAAACCACCGGCAAACGGTGCATCACCGGTCGTCCAGTTGCTCCAGCCCACCGGCTGAGCGCCTTTGAAGATACCGAAAATCATCATCACGCCAACCACGATGAAGATAATGACGGTGGTAACTTTGATCAGTGAGAACCAATATTCCGCTTCACCAAACCCGCGAACGGAAATGTAGTTCAGCAGGAAGATAACGCCGAGGAACAGCGCACTCCAGATCCAGCCCGGCGTGTCCGGGAACCACCAGCTCATCACCAGCTGTGCGGCCACCAGGTCAACGGCAATCGTTACCGCCCAGTTGTACCAGTAGTTCCAGCCCAGCGCGAAGCCAAAGCCTTCTTCTACGTAGTTCTGACCGTAGGTGGAAAACGAGCCGGAAACCGGCATATAGGCAGCCAGTTCACCGAGGCTGGTCATCAGGAAGTACACCATCAGACCGATCAGAATATAAGAGAACAACGCGCCACCTGGACCCGCTGCAGAAATAGTTGCACCAGATGCAACGAAAAGACCTGTACCGATGGAACCTCCAATGGCAATCATCGTCAGGTGACGCGCCTTCAGTTCACGACGTAGCGTGGGCGCTTCTGTGGTTTTAGTTTCGGAAACCATGTGAAAATGCTATCCATCCAAAAAATGAGGCGCGATTGTAGCAGACGAAATGGCATTCTTCCGGCACAAATACGCTGTTATAAGAGACCTTCATGACTGGCCGCGGATTATAAGTAAAGCAGAAAATATGCGGTGTAAGGCGGTTAAGTTATAACCGCCGTTCTACAGAGAGGTGACATTACGACAGTAAGCGCCCTATTCGCCCAGCTCGACCTGATCGCTGTAATGTAAAAAACGCGTAATGGCATTGGAGATGTGTTTTTGCCTGTGATGCACGCGCCAGAGAGTACGGACTAAACGCGGCAGCGGCACGGGAACTTCGCTCAGCGTTCCCGCCTGCAACTGCTCCGCAATAACCCGACGCGACAAGCAGCTGATCCCGAGACCATGACGCACCGCATGCTTAATGGCCTCGGAGTTACCCAACTCCATTGCCATCTGAAATCTCGGCAGATGAGACAGCAGCAGGTAATCCACCAGTTCGCGGGTACCCGATCCTCGTTCACGCAGGATCCACGGCGAAGCAGCCAGCTTTTCCAGCGTAACAGGCCCCTTTGTGAGCGGTGACGACGGTGCGGCAAACACCACCAGCTCGTCTTCCAGCCACGGTTCAGAAATAATTTCAGTACTGTGACAAGGCCCTTCGATCAGTCCGATATCTACCCTAAAATCCAGCACCGCATTAATCACATCCTGACTGTTACCCACGCTCAGCTCGAGCGGCAAATCAGGAAAATCCTGCCGATAGCGGGCGATCATAGCAGGCAAGATATAGTTACCAATGGTGCTACTGGCATAGACCCGAATGGCACCATTATCTTCGCGAAAAAGCTGTTCGATTTCGGTTGTTTGCTCAAGTAACGCCAACGCTCGTGGGTAGAGCAAACGCCCGTGCTCGTTGACCACCAGTCGTTTACCGACACGGTCAAACAGTTGCACGCCGAGTTGCCCTTCCAGATCGGTAAGTGCCGCACTCACCGCCGACTGCGACAATGCCAGCATGACAGACGCCTGGGTCGTTGAACCGCTTTTTAGTACCTCAGCAAACACTTCAAGTTGTCGCAGGGTGATATGCATAGTCGTTTTCCACCGGATATCCGTTACTTATACCCTAAATAATTCGAGTTGCAGGAAGGCGGCAAGAGAGTGCATCCCCGGGAGCGTACTTAAGTACGTGACTGGGGTGAACGAGCGCAGCCAACGCACATGCAACTTGAAGTATGACGGATATACCACTTATATAGATTAATTATAAATATATAATCAATTTTATTTTTAAACCACTTCGCCGTACTCTTTTACCCAGATAAAGGAGAAGGATATGACAGAACTCACCTTGCAGACTCATCGTCGTACAGCGTGGCATTTTATTCCGGGGCTTGCCCTGAGTGCAGTTATCACTGGGGTTGCCTTATGGGGTGGATCTATTCCCGCCGTCGCAGGTGCCGGGTTCAGCGCCCTCACCTTAGCAATCTTGTTGGGGATGGTCCTCGGCAACACCGTCTATCCGCACATCTGGAAAAGCTGTGACGGCGGCGTGCTGTTTGCTAAACAACATCTATTACGTCTGGGGATCATCCTCTACGGCTTCCGCCTCACCTTCGCGCAAATTGCTGACGTCGGCGTTAGCGGTATCGTGATTGATGTGTTAACGCTGAGCAGTACCTTTATGATTGCCTGTTTCCTGGGGCAAAAAGTGTTTGGTCTGGACCGCCACACCAGCTGGCTGATTGGCGCGGGGAGCAGCATTTGCGGTGCCGCCGCCGTGCTGGCAACCGAGCCGGTAGTGAAAGCGGAAGCCAGTAAGGTAACCGTCGCTGTCGCCACCGTGGTGATCTTCGGTACCATCGCTATCTTCCTGTATCCGGCAATGTATCCGCTGCTGGCACACTGGTTTAGCCCAGAAACCTACGGCATTTACATTGGTTCCACCATGCATGAAGTGGCGCAGGTAGTGGCTGCCGGGCACGCCATTAACCCGGATGCAGAAAACGCCGCGGTTATTGCCAAAATGCTGCGCGTCATGATGCTGGCACCGTTTCTCATCCTGCTGGCAGCTCGCGTTAAACAACTGTCTCCGGCTACGGGTGGTGAGAAAAGCAAAATCACTATTCCATGGTTTGCCATCCTGTTCATTGTGGTCGCGATTTTTAACTCGTTCCACCTGCTGCCGCAGTCGGTTGTGAACATGCTGGTAACGCTGGACACCATTTTGCTGGCAATGGCAATGGCTGCACTGGGGTTAACCACTCACGTTAGCGCACTGAAAAAAGCCGGTGCCAAACCGTTACTGATGGCCCTGCTGCTGTTTGTCTGGTTGATTGTCGGTGGTGCTGCGATTAACGTCGCTGTCCACGCCCTGATGGCATAAACGATCACGACTCACCTCCATTAACCCGCTATACTCTCCCTTTTTGTATTTGAGTATGGCGGGTTAAATTTATGAAATACATCGGAGCGCACGTAAGCGCCGCTGGCGGTCTGGCTAACGCCGCTATTCGAGCCGCAGAAATCGAAGCGACCGCATTCGCCCTGTTCACCAAGAATCAGCGCCAGTGGCGTGCCGCGCCGCTGACCACCGAAATCATTGATGATTTCAAATCTGCCTGTGAGAAGTACCACTACACCTCTGCACAAATCCTGCCTCACGACAGTTACCTGATTAACCTCGGTCACCCGGTCAGCGATGCGCTGGAAAAATCGCGTGATGCGTTTCTTGATGAAATGCAACGCTGTGAACTGCTTGGCTTATCCCTGCTGAACTTTCACCCTGGCAGCCATTTGATGCAGATCCCGGAAGATGAGTGTCTGGCGCGCATTGCCGAATCCATCAACATCGTCCTCGCTCAGACCCAGGGCGTTACGGCAGTTATCGAAAATACCGCCGGACAAGGTAGTAATCTGGGATTCAAGTTTGAGCACCTGGCCGCCATTATCGACGGCGTCGAAGATAAGTCCCGTGTTGGCGTTTGTATTGATACCTGCCACGCTTTCGCGGCGGGTTACGATTTGCGTTCCGCAGAAGAGTGCGAAAAAACGTTTGCGGAATTTGAACGTATTGTCGGTTTCAAGTATCTACGCGGTATGCACCTGAACGACGCCAAGAGCGCGTTTGGCAGTCGCGTTGACCGTCATCACAGCCTGGGTGAAGGCAATATTGGCCATGATGCCTTCCGTTGGATTATGCAGGATAATCGTTTTGACGGTATTCCAATGGTGCTGGAAACCATTAATCCGGATATCTGGGCCGAAGAGATCGCCTGGCTGAAAGCCCAGCAAACAGAAAAAGCAGTGGCGTAACGATCTCCGCGCGCCAGACAAGCTGGCGCGTATCAAGTGAGCGTAACCAGATCCTCTGGCATATGGTTGTACAAAATCCGCCAGAAATGCTCAGCCGTTTTATTCAAACGGGTATCCATTCGGTAAATATAGGCCTGAATTGGCACCATCAACTCCGGCGTGTCCAGACAAACCAGGCGCTTATCGCGCAATTCGTTCACGATCGTCCACGCTGGCAGCCAGGCGATACCATGACCATCTAATGCCATATTCTTCAATAGCTCACTCATCGAAGACATAAACAGCGTACGCGCCGAAATACTGCCCACCTCCGCCAGGTGACGGTTAACCAATCTTCCCATGTAGGAAGTGCTGGTATAGTTCAGAATCGGCACCTGCGGCTGATAGATATCAAACAACGCCTTACCCTGTGCATCCGCAGCACAGACGGGATACAGCTCAGACTCAAAAACCTTCAAGCCGCAGAAAGGTGACTGCATTAAGTCTTCATCGCGAAAGGAGATAATAAAATCACTTTTCCCCTCGCGCAGCGTATTCACCGCCTGGACTACGTCAATCGCTTCGACGTGGTAAACAAACTCCTCGCCCCATGCCGACATTGAATGTACTAATCTGGGCAACATCGTCAGCGACAAAGAATGTGCCGCCGCTATTTTGATATTGGGAACGCCAAGCAGGTTGTGACCACTTAGCTCATCTAAATTGCATTCCAGTTGTTGCAGCAGGCTACGGGTCTGCGAATGGAATAACTTACCCTCCTCCGTCAGCTGCAGTGGACTCGTCGTACGGTCAAACAGCAGCACCCCAACAGCGGATTCGAGCGCCTTGATCCGCCGGCTAAATGCCGGTTGGGATAGGTTGCGCTCCTCCGCGGCCTGGGAAAAATGACGACACGCTTCCAGCGTCAGAAAATCATATAACCATTTTGTCTCGATATTTTTCATGCCTGTCACGCGGATGTTTAAATATGTCGATTAGTCTTAAGCATCATGCCTGAATATTCCCGGAGATGATATTCAACATCAGTATCTGGTGATTCGTTTTTTGCATAATGCCTTCGTTTTTGACATTAACATGTTTCTTTACTCATCGACCACGACCGCTCACCCACCGCGTAACGTCGGGCCTCTGGCTGATTGCCGGCCAGCTGAGGTGGTAAAAGACATCACACTCATGCGTTTTTTGCATTGAACCAAACATTATTGCATTTCTCCTCACGACACTCTGCTGTTAAACATAAGCACCAGATAGACACCAGCTCTGAATATTAAATATCGGTAAATAGAGGTATATATCGTGAAAGGTTTAATTGGCGTACTTGGTGGTATGGGGCCTGCTGCAACCGTCGATCTTTTTAATAAATTCGTCACCTTTACCGCAGCGCAACGCGATCAGGAACATATCCCATTAATTATTTCATCCATCCCTGATATTCCAGACCGAACTGATGCGTTAATGCATCATGGTCATTCCCCACTTCCGGCAATGCGTGATTATATGCACAAACTGGAAGATGCTGGTGCGGAGTGTATTGTGATCCCCTGTAATACCGCCCATTTTTGGTTTAATGAATTAAAAGAGTGCTGTCATACAGAGTTACTCAGTATCGTTGAAACAACCATGAATGAGGTCAAAAACTGCGGAAAATCACGTATCGGTTTACTTGCTACTAACGCCACCCTTTACATGGGACTCTACCAAAAAGGCATAGAATCTCTTGGTTTAACCTGCATCAGTCCTGATTCATCCGGTCAGGAAAAGGTCATGGAAAGTATTTATTGCTTAAAAGCCGGCGACCTTAAGCGGGCACAAACGCTGATGAATGAACAGGCTGAAGTGCTCTTCTCACGCGGCGCACAAATCATTGTACTGGGATGTACTGAAGTCCCCGTCATTCTTGCCGACGCAGTCAGAAAGTCTCCAGATAAATATATTGACTCAACCGGATCATTAGTTCGCGCCGGTATTAAATGGTACGAAAAACGAGTTGGCAAACATCATCTTCTGGCGCAATAACAGCCATTACCAGATTAATAAAGCATTAAACAACCACTTATTTTAATAACAAATTATTCTCTGGCGGAGGCCATTATGGTTTGGTTAGAAATTATCGTCGTGTTGGGTGCAATATTTTTTGGTATCCGCCTCGGTGGAATAGGTATCGGTTTATGCGGTGGTCTGGGGCTGGCTATTTTAACGTTGGGATTTGATCTGCAAATTGGCTCGCCACCCGTTGACGTTATCCTTATTATTATGACAGTTGTCGTGGCAGCATCGGCGCTACAGGCCGCAGGAGGTATGGATTATCTGGTTCGTGTTGCCGGTAATTTCATGCGGCGTAACCCTAAATATATCAATATTATTGCACCGATTATCACCTGGTCGATGACCATAATGGCCGGAACAGGGTTCATTGTATTTTCTACCCTGCCAGTGATTGCCGAAGTCGCCAAAGAGTCCGGTATCCGCCCTTCTCGTACGCTCGCCGGATCCGTAGTCGCCTCCCAGGTGGCGATATCCGGTTCGCCGATCAGTGCCGCAATGGCGGCGATGCTGACCATTATGGAGGGCAACGGTATCACCTTTATTCAGGTCATGGCGGTATGTCTACCAGCTTCGTTTGTCGCCGCGATGGTTGCCGCTTTTATCGCCTCACGTCAGGGATGCGAGCTTCAGGATGATGAAGTCTATCTGGAACGCCTGCAAAAAGGATTAGTGCGTAAATATGAAGGGCAAAACAGCACCACGCCGGGTGCCAAACTCTCGGTCGCCCTGTTTATGCTGGCAACGGTCGTCATCGTTATTCTTGCCGCCTGCCCGCAGCTACGCCCTGGATTCGATGCAGGCAACCCAATGAATACCCGGGATATCATCATTATCTGTATGTTGGCTGCCGCTTGCCTGGTGGTGGTGTTATGCAAAACATCAACCGATGCTATTGTCCTGACATCCACGTTTAGATCAGGGATGAGTTCACTGGCGGTCATTCTCGGGATTGTTACACTGGGAACGACCTTCATTGATGCCCACTTAGCGGAGATTAAGGATATCGCAGGCGATATTCTACGGGCTTATCCCATGCTGTTGGCACTGGTGCTGTTTGGTACCTGTGCGCTTCTCTACTCGCAAGGCGCCACCACGCCGCTGATCATCCCTCTGGCCGTTGCGCTCGGCGTGCCTACATGGGCAATTCTGGCCTCCTATGTGGCGGTAACCGGGGTGTTTGTTCTACCAACATACCCGACTTCGCTGGCGGCAATGGAGTTCGACACCACAGGGACAACGCGCGTGGGCAAGTATGTCTTAAACCATCCGTTTATGCTGCCAGGACTGGGTGGGATCATTGCTGGCGTTGCCTTTGGTTTTATCATCGCGCCAATGATTACCTGACCCGTTTTATTAAGGCTGGATTGATTATTGTGGCGATGCTGCAACGGTATAGGTAAAAGCATAAAAAAGGGGCAGAGAATTCTCTGCCCCTGGTATTGACGTTAAATCAGGCCGCCTTTGCCACAACCTCAGCTTCCGGGCGCTTCAGCACCGCGTAGGAGAGACCGGCTACCAGCGTACCGGCAATAATTGCCAGCAGGTATCCCAACACCGGCGTGATTGCACCTGGGATTAACAGGACAAACAGCCCGCCGTGTGGCGCCATCAGCTTCGCGCCCACCGCCATCGAGATAGCCCCGGTAATCGCACCACCAACGATACAGCAAGGCAGAACGCGCATTGGGTCACGGGCAGCGAACGGGATTGCCCCTTCGGTGATAAAGCACAGGCCCAGTACCAGCGCAGCTTTTCCGCCTTCCTGCTGCGCTTTGTCGAACTTACGACGCGCAACCAGCGTTGCCAGACCCAGAGCCAGCGGAGGTACCATACCCGCAGCCATGATGGCCGCCATCGGCGCATAAGTTTGTGTACTCAGCAGACCCACACCGAAAGCATACGCCGCCTTGTTAACCGGACCACCCATGTCGGTACACATCATGCCGCCAAGAATCGCGCCAAGCAGCACCGCATTGGCCGTACCCATGGTTTGCAGCCAGTGAGTCAAACCTTCCAGAATACCCGCCACCGGTTTGCCGATCAGGTAAATCATGGCCAGGCCAACCACCAGGCTTGAGAACAGCGGAATGATCAGGATCGGTTTCAGCGCTTCCATACTCTGCGGGAGTTTCAGCTTCGTGCTGATAAGCTTCGCCACATAACCGGCAAGGAAACCAGCAATAATCCCGCCAATAAAGCCGGAACCGGTGCTTACCGCCAGCATACCGCCGATAAGACCCGGCGTCAGACCCGGACGGTCAGCGATGGAAAACGCGATATAACCTGCCAGTACCGGCACCATCAGCGCGAAGGCTGAACCACCGCCAATCTGCATCAGCGCCGCCGCCAGCGTACCCTGCTCTTTAAACGCTTCGATACCAAAAGCGAACGAGAGTGCAATACACAGGCCGCCAGCAACTACCATCGGCAGCATATAAGAGACGCCCGTCAGCAGGTGACGATACGCCCCCGCGCTCTCTTTCTTACTTTCGGTTGCTGAAGTCTGCGCTTTACCGGTTGGCTGGTACGGTGTTGCTTCTTCCAGCGCTTTGTCCAGCTCCTGCTTTGTTTTCTTCAACGCAAGACCGGTAGAGGTGCGATACATCGGTTTGCCGGCAAACTTCGCCAGATCAACTTCAATGTCAGCTGCCACAATCACCAGATCAGCCTGAGCCACCTCTTCCGGCGTAATAGCGTTACCTGCGCCAACAGAACCTCGGGTTTCAACCTTCACCCACCAGCCACGTTTTTTCGCTTCAGTTTCAATCGCTTCAGCGGCCATAAACGTATGAGCAACACCGGTCGGACACGCCGTCACCGCCACCACGCGTTTTGGACCACTGCTGGCCACAGGTGCTGTTGTAACCGGGGCGCTGTAGGGTTTTGCATGGCCTTTAGCTTCGCTAAGGAAGAGTTCAGGATGCGCAACCGCACGACCAATGTCGCCCAGCCAGACTTTTTTGCCATTCAGCGAACTGTCGGCAGGAAGCGTATCGCCCAGAACAATTGCCAGTTCGGCATCATTCGGATTATCAATAATTTCCAGATGTGCTTTCTGTGCCGCCGCTCCAAGCAGGGTTTTCGCCATGTAAGCGCGAGCCTGGCCGAGATTAGCGTCAATAATCAGCAGCGTTTTCATTATGCCTCTCCTGCTGTCAGTTAAACGGTTTTAAGTCGACACGCGCCATCATTGCGGCCAACTGAGGACGATCGGTAATGCCTACATTACTTTGGCTTACCGCCAGGGCGGCAACAGCCGTCGCCAGACGCAGGGTATGTTCGCTGGACTCACGCATCAGCAGGCCGTAAATCAGACCGCCAACCATTGAATCACCCGCACCGACGGTGCTGACCACCTCAACTGACGGCGGTTTAGCAATCCACTCGCCTGAGGCGTTAACCCACAGCGCACCTTCCGCGCCGAGTGAAATCACCACATGAGCGATCCCCTGCTCGCGAAGCGCATGCGCCGCTTCAATCACATCTTTCATTTCCGGCAGCTTACGACCGGCCCAGATTTCCAGTTCGCGACGGTTTGGCTTCACCAGCCATGGCGCCGCTTTCAGACCTGCTACCAACGCTTCACGACTACTATCAAAGATAATGCAAGGACACTGACTACGCAGGCGCGTCATCCAGTCGGTGAAGGCTTCCGGGCTCACGCCGGTTGGCAAACTGCCGCTGACGCACACCATGTCGAACTGGCCCAGCCAGCTCAGCGAATCATTTACAAAGCGTTCCCAGTCAGCCGGGGTGACTTCAAAGCCGGAGAAGTTGAAGTCAGATACTTCACCGTCTTTTTCGGTCAGCTTGACGTTAATACGGGTACGGCCCTGCACGACCTGAAAACGGTTGGCAATGCCCAGCTCGCTGAACAACTGCTGAAAACCATCCTGGTTGTCTTTACCCAGGAAGCCACCCACAGTGACATCGATACCTAAATCCTTCAAAACCTTAGCGACGTTGATCCCTTTCCCTGCCGCATGCAGACCGGTGGTTTTAACCAGGTTCACTTCACCGCGTTCAATTTCCGGGCAGAAACCCACCAGGTCGTAGGCCGGGTTAAGGGTGATAGTAGCAACACGTCTGCTCATTACGCGCCCTCCCCAAGACCTGCTGCGATGGCTTCGCCAATCGCCTTCAGCGCCTGTTCAGCATCTTCGCCCTGTGCAGTAAAGCGCAGGTGATGTCCTTTCTTCACGCCTAACGCCACAACTTTCATCAGACTGCGTCCATTCGCCGGCTTGCCGGTTCCATCAAGATTTGTCACGGTAATTTCACTGTTAAATTGTTTAATCGTATTCACCAGCATGGTGCCCGGGCGGGCATGTAAACCATGCTCATTGCGCACAATAAATTCGGCGCTCAGTACATCATCAGTTAAGGCGTCATCGCTGGTCAGCAGCGCCAGCACCGTTGCCGCATCAGCTTTCAACAAACGGTCAGCTTTATTATTCAGCAGCAGATCGCCAAGGCGCTTCAGTACCGCAACCGGTTGATCGTCATTCATGGCGACGGTCACCAGCAAGGCTGCCGCTTCACCTTGTACATCGAACGCTGTTGCTGCACGACTAACCGCAACGGCGCTACGCACGTTACCTTCAGCACAGTCATTCAGCCAGATCCCCTGACCGAGATTCATCGGTTGCTCATTGATTGCTCTGGCCACAAAGGTGGCGTCAACCGCACCGACTTCTTTCAGCCGTGCCGCGTTGAGTGCCTGCAGCGTCACCAGCGAGTTGGCCACGACATCCAGCGACAGCGTTTCGTTATCAAGCTTCAGCTGTTCACTTTGCTTTTCACCCATCAGCAGCGCACGCAGTTCTTCCGCCGTGGTCGCAGATTTCAGCTGTTCAGCGACGGAGTCATCGCTCAGCACGTGTGTCAGCTGACGCAGTAAACCGAGGTGTTCATCAGAACTTGCGGCGATGCCGATTGCCACATAAGCAACCTGCCCTTCGCCCCAGGTCACGCCCTGCGGAAACTGAAATACCTGCACACCGGTTTTCAGTACCTGATCGCGCGTGTCCGTCGTACCGTGAGGAATCGCAATACCGTTGCCGAGGAACGTGGACGTCTGTTGTTCGCGCGCCAGCATGCCATCGACGTAGCCTTCCGCGACGTTACCCGCCTGCACTAAGGCAGCGGCAACCTGGCGAATAGCCTCTTCTTTATTCCCGGCCTGTTCGCCCGGGTGAATATCCTGAACAGATAACTGGAACATGATTCTCCTCTCCCGCTGAATTGAAACGATTCAGCCAACATGAGAAAAAAGGCGTCACCCGACTCCATCAGTTAAGGCAAGATGACGCTGAAACGTTTCAAGAAGTCTTGCTCTTTTTTCTTCAGCACACAAGTAAAGTTGACAAATTACTTGCTGAATTTAGAGATAACGCACATTTTCTCTGCGGAGGAGAAAAAATTGCTGACGCAAAAACGCCGTCAGCTTGTCAGATTCAGCAACGTCAGCAAGCAGCATTCTTTGACTGAAATGCTATTTTGATTTTTGATGCCGATTTTGATTTGGCTCCCTGTTTATTTTCTGACAAGCGGCGTAAACTCCGCGTCTCTTCACATCATTGATATCAAAACATGCATAACACCCCCGTAGCCGCCACACCCAAGGCGTTTGATTTAACGTCTTCGGCGTTCCTGCTTGTCGCATTTCTGACGGGTATCGCCGGTGCGTTGCAGACGCCAACGCTCAGCCTTTTTCTGACGGATGAAGTCCACGCCCGTCCCGGCATGGTCGGGTTCTTTTTTACCGGTAGCGCTGTGATCGGTATTCTGGTAAGTCAGTTTCTGGCCGGACGTTCAGATAGAAAAGGCGATCGCAAGAACCTGATTGTGTTTTGCTGCGTGCTGGGGATGCTGGCCTGCGTGCTGTTCGCCTGGAACCGTAATTATTTTATCTTGCTGTTTGTCGGGGTATTCCTCAGCAGCTTTGGATCGACCGCCAACCCGCAAATGTTTGCTCTCGCCCGTGAACACGCCGACCGCACAGGTCGGGAAGCCGTCATGTTCAGCTCAATATTACGTGCGCAGGTTTCGCTGGCCTGGGTAATTGGCCCGCCGCTGGCCTACGCGCTGGCCATGGGATTCAGCTTTACGGTGATGTATCTCAGCGCGGCGGTGGCGTTTGTTGTCTGCGGCGTAATGGTCTGGCTGTTTTTACCCTCAATGAGTAAAAACGTGCCTCTCGCGACAGGCGCAGTTGAGGCCCCGCGCCGCAATCGACGCGACACGTTGCTGCTGTTTGTTATCTGCACATTAATGTGGGGAACCAATAGTCTCTATATCATTAATATGCCGCTGTTTATCATCAACGAACTGCATCTGCCGGAAAAACTGGCGGGCATCATGATGGGCACCGCAGCCGGACTGGAAATCCCAACCATGCTGATTGCTGGCTATTTTGCAAAGCGTCTGGGTAAACGTCTGTTGATGAGAATTGCCGTCGTTGCCGGATTCTTCTTTTATGCCGGCATGCTGCTGGCTCACTCTCCGGCGATATTGCTTGGCTTACAGCTGCTGAACGCGATTTACATCGGTATTCTCGGCGGGATTGGCATGCTCTATTTCCAGGACCTGATGCCGGGACAGGCAGGTTCAGCCACCACCCTCTATACGAATACCATTCGCGTGGGCTGGATTATTGCCGGATCGCTGGCAGGGATTGCCGCTGAAATTTGGAACTATCACGCGGTGTTCTGGTTTGCACTGGTGATGATCGTCGCCACCGTCGCGTGCCTGGCGCGCATCAAGGACGTTTAAGGCGCGGTTAGCGCTTCAAGCTCGATGAGATAAACCATGGCCTGGTGCGTCGTCCGCCCGCACATTTCCGCACTGGGCTGTAAACCGCCGCACACCTTTGGTCGTAGCGGCGACGCAAAAATTTTGCAACGCAGGGATTCATCCAACTGAACGCAGGGCGTATTAGCGGGCTTGCCATCAGCCATACCGGGGATGGGACTGGAGATTGAAGGCGCGGTGCAGCATGCACCACAATCCGGACGGCATTCCATACAGTACTCTCTTTATCGTAAACCATCGGATTGTGCGGGAAGGGCACAGTACCACCTTTTTTGCACCAGCAAAAGCATGAATTCCGCTTGCCTGAATGCCCCGGCGCGAGTAGTTTTACGCGATATTTTAGACACTCCTCACTACAGGATTTTTTCGATGCCAAGAGCGAACGAAATTAAAAAAGGTATGGTACTGAACTACAACGGCAAACTGCTGATTGTAAAAGATATCGATATTCAATCACCGTCTGCACGTGGTGCTGCCACGCTGTACAAAATGCGTTTTTCTGATGTGCGTACCGGTCTGAAAGTTGAAGAGCGCTTCAAAGGTGACGATATCGTGGATACCGTCACTCTGAGCCGTCGTGGCGTTGATTTCTCCTACGTCGATGGCAACGAATACATCTTTATGGATAAAGAAGACTATACCCCGTATACCTTCACCAAAGACCAGATTGAAGAAGAGCTGCTGTTCATGCCGGAAGGCGGTATGCCGGACATGCAGGTACTGACCTGGGACGGCCAACTGCTGGCGCTTGAACTGCCGCAGACTGTAGACCTGGAAATCGTTGAAACCTCACCGGGTATTAAAGGCGCTTCAGCGAGCGCGCGCAACAAGCCAGCAACCCTGAGCACCGGTCTGGTGATCCAGGTTCCTGAGTACCTAAGTGCGGGTGAAAAAATCCGTATTCATATCGAAGAACGTCGCTATATGGGCCGTGCAGATTAATTTTCTGCTGCGCAGTGACGGCAAGGGACAGCGCAGGCTGTCCCTTTTTTCATTTTCAGCGCTGGCTGCTGAGATAAAAATCATCCATCAACAATGACTCCAGATACTGTTCATCCTCTTGCATAAAACGCACTATCAGATTAACCGCCTGAGGATAAAACCCCTCGTTATCCCGCACCAGACAAGCGTCGCGAAATAACGGTGCCCAGCACAGAATATGATGATGCAAAAAGTAGTATTGCGCCGATAGCCTCTCCTCTTTAGCAACCATCCTCGCCATTAATGCCAACTGCACGGCAATATGATCGGAGGGCTCATTCTCTCTCGCTGCCAGACCTTGCTCAATCAGCAACACATTCATTTGCCGACGTTCTTCTGCCGCTGTCGTGTGTGGATAGTGCCCTGCATAGGGAGAAACACTAGCCGGCGGGGCCAGCAGAAACAGCGAGGCAAAATCTGCTGCCAGCTCCAGCTGTCGGGAGTCGCGCCGCAAAACCCGGCCCAGGCTACGCTCAAAACGTTTAACCTCGGCAGACACTCCAGGAACCGCCACCAGTGAGGCAATCCAAGCCTGGCTATCGCCGTTTTCCAGACTGGCGAGCTGTTTTTCATCCAGCTCCCGAAATAACAGTTGCGAAAACCACTGGTACACAGCTGCCCGCTGCTGATGAATTTGCTTATGCTGCACTGGTCCCCTCCTCTTTCACAATCTGCGGACCACCGAAAGCCGTCACTTGCGGGGCTTTCTGCTGATAACGCTCGACCTCCACCAGCACGGTATGCGCTGAAGGCCCCTGGGCCAATTGTGAAGTACCTATATCCGCGCTCAGCACGTTCGGGTCGCCATAGGTGCATAATGTCCCGGCTTTCCCTCCTTCCTGCGGGGAATACCATGCGCCTTCATGAATACGAATCACGCCAGGGGAAAAATCCGGACTGACAACCACGCCAGCCAGTACCTGACCACGAGCGTTATAAACGCGGGCGATATCACCGGCTTTTAAGCCACGAGCGGTGGCATCCTGTTCACTGATATAAAGCGGCTCTCTTCCGGCAACCGCATAGGTGTTGCGAAACGCCTCGCTAGAGCACAGTTGGGAATGCAGACGTTTATCCGGATGGCAGGATTGCAAATGCAGCGGGTATTTATCTTTTTTGCCACTATGGGTACGCTCAAAGGGTTCCATCCACACCGGATGCCCCGGACAATCCTCATAGGCAAAGCCCGCGATGGTTTTGCTGTAGATTTCAATCAGACCTGACGGCGTTCCCAGCGGATTCAGGTCTGGCTGGTCGCGAAACTCACCGTGCCGTACCCACGGCTGACCCGGCGGATATTCAATATATCCGTCACCCTGCCAGAACGTTGTGAAATCCGGTAATGAGACACCGAGCGACGCTCCCATCTTCACGCCTTCATCATAAAGCACCTGTATCCACTGCATTTCATCACGGTTTTCACGGTACACCGCTTCCTTGTCAAAGCGCTTACACAGCCCGGCAAACACATCAAAATCATGTCGCGCTTCATATTGCGGTTTGACGATCTGGTGCAACGCCATCAACCCTTTATTCGAATGCGTACCGAACTGCTCAATATCATTACGTTCAAAGCGGGTGGTAACGGGCAGGACGATATCGGCGAATCGGCACGACGCGGTCCATTGATGATCCAACACCACCACGGTTTCCAGCTTCTTCCACGCGTCGATCATGCGATTCCTGTCCTGCTGCGCATGAAATGGATTTGCCGCACTGTAGATCGCCATTTTGATGTCAGGCCATGTTAACGTCTCGCCGTTAAAGGCAACTTTTTTGCCCGGCTCAAGCAGGCAGTCAACGATACGTGAAGTGGGGATATGCTCCGATGCGCCGCGAAAATCCGCGTTGTACTTTGCCTGCGGGGGATTCGTGATCCCTCCCAGTCCAGAGAGCACAGGCCCGGCGGATGTTACCGTACCTCCACCGTTGTAGTGCCAGCCAAATCCTACCCCGCCGCCGGGCAAACCAATTTGACCGACCATGCTGGCCAGCACCACCAGCATCCACGGATACTGCTCACCATGGTGCATGCGTTGTACGCACCAACCGCCCATAAACTGTGTCCTGCCTTTCACCAACAGGCGGGCGAAGTCTCGGATCTGCTCTGCCGTCAGGCCGCAGATTTCTGCCGCCCATTCGGCATTTTTCGGCTGTTTATCGGCTTCGCCCAGCAGATACGGCAAAAACTGCTCAAAGCCGACGGTGTAATCGGTAATAAACGCCGTGTCGTACAATTTTTCTTCGTACAAGGTATGCGCCAGCGCCAGCATTAACGCCACATCGGTTTGTGGCCGCAACGCCAACTGCTCGCAGCCAAGAAAGTTTTGCGACTTGCTACGCACCGGATCAACACTGATAACGCGCATCTTACCCTGCGCTACCGCCTCTTTAATCTGCTGCCAGTAGCCAAACGCATCGTGATCGGGAACCAAAAACTCGATCTGCAGGTTCTTGATCGGATCGCAGCCCCACAGCACGATGGTATTGCTGTTTTCAATCACCAGCGGAAGCGACGTCTGCTGCTCATAAACTTCCAGCGAACCAATCACATGCGGTAAAATGACTTGTGCCGCTGCCGCAGAATAGTCGCCGACGGTTGTCACATAGCTACCATGCAGGCCAAGTCCCCGGTCCATCGCCCCGCCCGCTTTATGGTATTTGCCCACCATCTGCCAATCGGCAAGCCCGGTAAATACGCCTGATGAGCCATAGGTTTTTTGCACCCGCTCCAGCTCTTCGTAAAACAAATCCAGCGCCTGATCCCAACTAACCCGCACAAAACGGTTATCTCCGCGCTGGCTGCGATCCGACTTCTCACGCTTACGCAACCAGTCCAGACGCACCATTGGGTAGCGCACCCGCGACGGGTTGTAAACCACTTCACGCACCGCGTTCAGCATATCGCAGGGGTATTTGTCATGTTTGAACGGACGGGTTTCGGTCCACTCACCGTTGACCACTTTGGCTTCAAAAGCGCCATAGTGCGAACCAGATTGGATCCACTGTTCGGGATTTTCCCCCGCCGCCCACACTTTTGATATCAGCGGATTAGGCGCCAGTGCGCTGGCAGCCCCCACCGCCAGCATTCCGTTGAGAAAACGGCGGCGGGACGGATTAAAGTCATGAATATCCATACATTATCCTTACTTTTTGTTGGTTTCAGACACATCGCTGGCGTGGGTCTGGAGGTATTTCAACAACGTACGTTCCTCCACCGGATTAAGCCGGTAATAGGTCGACATGGCTTTCAGTCCGGCGATCCAGCCGTTAGCGGTATATCGGGTTGTAGGAGGAGTGCTATGACAGGCGCTACAGGTGGATTGCAGCATTTGATCTGAGTACTCCCAGATTGGCGCGAGCGTGTTGATAAAGTCCTGATCGGTGGTCCAGGCGGTGACGCTCACCTGCTGCCATTCCTGATGTGAGTCAGGATCGACCTGAGTTTGTAGCACTTTTACGTTCACCATCAGGGGCTCATCGAGAACGGCGGAGAAAACGCGTTTCCCCATATACTGGGTGATCACCCGTCCGCGTCCTTTGCTTTCACGCCAGCCCGTGATTTCGAGCTGCACGTTACGGCCTTCTTTTTTCAGCACCTTGACCTCGGTGGCGGGAAATAACAGCGCCTTCCCGACCGGACTCTCTGCCGTTGCCGCCAGTGATTTTTCGCTTAATGAGAACAGCGTGGTCGCATCCGTTGGCGTATCTCCTTGACGCTGTAGTTGCTTATAGCGATCGCGAAAACCGCTGCTCATATCGGGTTTGTGATGGGCAATTCCTTTGTGACAATCGATACAGTTACTGTCTTTTGCTGCCGCTGCGGTCATTTGCGCCGCCGCATTTGCCGATTGCTTGCCATGATCCATTGCCTCATAGCTATGGCAGGATTTACACGCCGCTGAATTATTCGCGCTCATGCGCGCCCACTCCCGCTGGGCCAGCTCCGGGCGTTTGGCAGCAAACTTTTCAGGAGTATCGATAGAAGGAGAAATAAAGGTGTGATAGAGGTCGTTTAAGGCTTCAGTTTTACGAATAAGCGTTGGAATAACGCCCGGTGGAATATGACAATCCTTACACTCAGCCCGCACGCCAGATGCGTTGCGAAAATGCACGCTGGTTTTATATTCCTCTCCAGCCGTGCGCATCGAGTGACACGATAAACAAAATTCGGTGGTACTGGTGTAATGAACGCCTTGCCACGTTCCCCAAATAGCCAGGGCCATTGCCACCGCCCCAGCCAATACGCACCACAATGCGTTCTTTCTTATCCACGACATGCTTGCCTCCATTTTTTTAATAGCGACACGCTAAGGGATAATAAAAACCAAAAATAGAGACAGCGATAGCAAGTTATAGGAACAGCCACTACTCCATGAGGTGTATCAAATAGTAAAAACGAGAAATTCGTAATATAGTGGCCATATATTAATAAGGAATTCCTCATGCTTACATTAACGCTCAATAGAGAACTCCGCACTCCGCTGCAATTGCAAATTTTTCAATTTTATTTCCAAGCTATTCAGCGGGGAGATTTGCTTTGTGGCGATAAGCTTCCCTCTATTCGCGAGCAGGCTCAGGTATTGAACGTAGCCAAAATAACGGTAGTGATGGCCTATGATAAGCTTATGGCTGCAGGGTTAATCAAGAGCCGACACGGCATTGGCTATGAAGTGATATTCACAACGCCTGTACGTATAACACCAACGCTTGTGCCCGTTACCCAGGGTTCTCCGCCCACAAAACCTAAAGCTGCCGGGGTCTCTACCGATGTTTACGCCGAGCCTGGACGAGAGTGCTACTGCCGGATGGGCGTCCCCGATCCCAACGCTTTTCCCTGGTCAAGCTGGCGGAAATGGAATAATGCTCCAAGCATACTTAAAGAACAATTATTTACCCGATATCATTCACCAAATGGATTATTTTCATTGCGTGAGCAATTGGTCAGATACCTTAATTTATCCCGCGGAATTAATACCCGAGCAGAGAACATCATCATTACCAACGGGATTCAGGAGGGATTATCACTGCTCAGCCAAATATTTATTATTCATCATGCTGTCAGTCAGCAAAAAAAGTGCCATATTGTGACCGAATCCCCTTGTTATTCTGGCGCATGGCATCTTTTTAATTATTACGGTGCAGACATTACGTCAATCGCCGTAGATAACCACGGGCTGCAAACAGATAATTTACCCGAGTATGAAACCCAGCTTTGTTATGTTACTCCAGCGCATCAGTATCCGATGGGAAGTGTACTTTCGCTGGAGCGCCGTCAGTCATTATTAACGTGGGCGCAACGCGTCGGCGCTTACATCATTGAAGATGATTACGATGCCGTTTTTACCTATGGGGAAAATCCCCTTCCCGCGCTGAAAGCCATGGATTATCACAACCGGGTTATCTACATGGGGACATTTTCTAAAACGCTGGGGCCAGGCGCACGGCTTGGCTATCTTATTTGCCCTGATGAACTGCTTCCGGCGGTACAGAATATGAAAGCGCTCAATAACAACGGCAGTCAGTGGTTGTTGCAGCAATTTTTAGCCGAACTGATGCAAAATCAGGTGTTTTATACGCATCTCAGCAAGCTGGCCTGCAGCTATGCGACGCGCCTCGCCCTGTTACGCGATGGCCTTTCCACTCTGTTTCCCGAAGGGAAAATCGCTGGCGCAACGGCAGGTCTGCACCTCTCGTTACGCATTGCCAGACATACCGAATTCATCGCCAAGCTGCAACAAAGCTGCCTGTTGGCCGGGATCCGTTTCGACACTCTGCCGGATATAGAAAATGGATCAGAAGCCACATGGCGCAAAGAGAACAGCGATGCTGTTATGTTTTTTGGATTTGGTGGATTGCAGATACAGCAGATCAATAAAGTGCTGACAGTGCTGGAGCAGGCGCTTGCGCAGCCTTGATGAATAACAGGGATCGCGCCTGTCGCGCAATCCCTGTGGTTAGACTTACAGCAGGTCGCGGAACTGCGTTTGTTTCAGCGCCAGCTCAACGCCGCGGACTTCTGCCAGGCCTTTCAGGCGACCAATCGCAGAGTAGCCTGGGTTGGTTTTCTTATGCAGATCGTCAAGCATCTGGTGTCCATGATCCGGACGCATCGGGATAGGACGCAGGTCGCCCGCCTTTTTACGCCGCTGCTCTTCGCTCAAAATGGCAGCCACCACCGATACCATATCCACATCGCCCTGCAGGTGCGCACCTTCATGGAAGGTTTTCGGGTTATCTTCACGACAGGTTGAGCGCAAGTGTGTGAAGTGGATTCGATCGCCAAAGGTTTCGATCATTTTCACCAGATCGTTATCAGCGCGCACGCCGTAAGAACCGGTGCACATGGTAAAACCGTTATTAATGCTATCGACCGTTTCTTTCAGCCACTGCATATCTTCGATAGTCGAAACGATACGCGGCAGGCCGAGGATCGGGCGCGGCGGATCGTCAGGATGCACGGCCAGACGCACGCCGACTTCTTCTGCCACTGGCACAATCGCCCGCAGGAATACCGCCATATTATCGCGCAGATCGTCCTTGCTGATGCCGTCATATTCAGCGAGACGCGCACGGAACTGATCCAGCGTATAGCCCTCTTCTGCACCTGGCAGCCCAGCAATGATATTGCGGGTCAGCTTTTCAATTTCTGCATCACTCATGGCATTGAAGTAGTCCAGCGCCTGGCGTTGTTCTTCGGCGGTATAATCCGCTTCAGCTCCCGGGCGTTGCAGAATGTGAAGTTCGAAGGCCGCAAAAGCAATCTGGTCAAAACGCAGCGCTTTGGAACCATCCGGCAGCTGATATTCGAGGTCGGTACGCGTCCAGTCGAGGATCGGCATGAAGTTATAGCACACCGTATCGATACCACAGGTCGCCAGATTACGGATACTCTGCTGATAGTTGGCAATCCACGTTTGAAATTGACCTGAACGCGTTTTGATATCTTCGTGGACAGGGATACTTTCCACCACCGACCAGGTCAGCCCTTTTTCAGCCAGAATGGCCTGACGCTGTTGAATTTCTTCTACCGGCCACACTTCACCGTTAGGAATATGGTGCAAGGCGGTCACAACACCCGTTGCGCCAGCCTGACGCACATCATCAAGCGATACCGGATCGTTAGGTCCGTACCAACGCCAGGTTTGTTCCATTGTTTCACCTCACAAGTTGTTATACCAAATTAAATCATCTTAATGACGACTACCATACAGGCATCCGTCAACTGATCAACACATTGCCGATGATTGGTTGATCAAGCTCACATTCCCCGGATAAATGAGGCACACCAATTCAATTTGTTGTCATATAACTTTATACTGCCATTGTTAATTTATGGTTAATCAGGTGTGTTAAATGAAAACTATTGCCTCAGCGCCACTGGCGGAAAATGTCATGATCCCGCAATACGACCGCCAGCAATTAAAAACGCGGATTGTGCATTTTGGTTTCGGTGCTTTTCACCGCGCCCATCAGGCGTTACTAACCGACAGGGTGCTGAATGCGCAGGGTGGAGACTGGGGTATTTGTGAGATCAGTCTGTTCAGCGGCGATCGACTGATGAGCCAACTGCGCGAACAGGATCATTTATTTACCGTGCTGGAAAAAGGGGCCAACGGCAACCAGCCAATTGTTATCGGCGCCGTCAACGAATGTCTCAACGCCAGGCTGGATTCGCTGGCGGCCATTATCGAAAAATTCTGCGAACCTCAGGTGGCTATTGTCTCGCTAACCATCACAGAAAAAGGCTACTGCATCGATCCGGCGACAGGCTCGTTAGACCTCAGTAATCCACGTATTGCTCACGATCTGCAAACACCGACTGAACCGCACTCTGCCCCCGGAATTATTGTTGAAGCCCTACACCGCCGACGTGAACGCGGGCTACACCCGTTTACCGTCCTCTCTTGCGATAACATCCCGGACAATGGTCATGTGGTAAAAAACGCCGTCCTTGGAATGGCGGAGAAACGTTCACCAGAACTGGCAACCTGGATTCAGGAACATGTCAGTTTCCCAGGCACCATGGTCGACCGCATTGTCCCTGCCGCCACTGAAGAGTCACTGGCCGAAATTGCCCGCGAGCTGGGGGTTGCCGATCCTTGCGCAATCAGCTGCGAACCGTTTATCCAGTGGGTGATTGAAGATAATTTTGTGTGTGGCCGCCCACAATGGGAAACGGCGGGCGTCCAGATGGTCGAAAATGTGTTGCCGTGGGAACAAATGAAACTGCGGATGCTGAACGGCAGTCATTCGTTTCTTGCTTATCTCGGCTATCTGGCCGGGTTTCAGCACATCAGTGACTGTATGCAGGACAGCGCTTTTCGTGAAGCCGCTTACCGCCTGATGCTCAACGAACAGGCACCTACGCTGCAAATTACCGATGTGGATTTAGACCAGTATGCCCTAAGCCTGTTGGAGCGTTTTGCCAACCCAGCGTTGAAACATAAAACCTGGCAAATCGCGATGGACGGTAGCCAGAAATTACCCCAGCGCATGTTGGAAGGGATCCGCGTACATTTAGCCCGCCAAAGTGAGTGGCCACTGCTGGCGCTCGGCGTCGCAGGCTGGATGCGTTATGTGAGCGGCGTGGATGATTCAGGCACCGCTATTGATGTTCGTGACCCGTTGAGTGAGAAAATTGCCGCTCTGGTTAAACAGAGCACAGAGTCAGAACGCGTCAACGCCCTGCTTTCGCTGCGCGAGATTTTCGCCACCGATCTCGTACAGAATCCGCAGTTTGTCGCGGCCATTCAGCAGGCCTGGCAACGCATTGCCCAATACGGTGCGCATCAGGCTGTCATTGAGACGTTAAAAAGTTAACGATTTCTGCCATTAAGCAGGACGAAGCGCCTCTTCGTCCTCTCCCCCCTTCTCTTTTTCCCCGTTTTTCGCCAGGATTGTTAAATGCCATTACGGTAATTTATGATTCTGGAGTAAATGTGACTAAAACCAATCTCATCACCGGTTTTCTCGGCAGTGGCAAAACCACCTCTATTCTTCATTTATTGGCAAACAAAGATCCTGCTGAGAAGTGGGCCGTGCTGGTTAATGAGTTTGGCGAAGTTGGCATTGATGGCGCGTTGCTGGCCGACAGCGGTGCGCTGCTAAAAGAGATCCCCGGCGGCTGTATGTGCTGTGTTAACGGCCTGCCAATGCAGGTTGGCCTCAATACGCTGCTGCGTCAGGGAAAACCCGACCGTCTGCTGATTGAACCCACTGGCCTCGGGCATCCCAAACAGATTCTGGATTTACTCACTGCACCGGTTTATGAGCCGTGGATCGATCTGCGCGCAACCCTCTGTATCCTTGATCCTCGCCTGTTACTGGATGAGAAAAGCGTCGCCAATGACAATTTCCGCGATCAGCTGGCCGCCGCTGATATCATTGTTGCCAACAAAACCGACCGTGCCACGACGGAAAGCGAAAACGCCCTGCAAAGCTGGTGGCAACACTACGGCGGTAATCGCCAGTTAGTTCATGCCGACCATGGGCAAATTGACGGACAGCTACTGGATTTGCCCCGACTAAACCTGGCGGAGCTTCCTGCAAGCGCGGAGCACGCCCATAGCCATGCCAACAAAAAGGGGCTGGCAGCGTTGAGCTTACCCGCACAGCAGCGCTGGCGTCGTAGCCTGAACAGCGGTCAGGGCCATCAGGCCTGCGGTTGGATTTTTGACGCCGATACAGTGTTCGATACCATCGGTCTGCTGGAATGGTCGCGTCTTGCTCCTGTTGGACGCGTAAAGGGGGTAATGCGTATTAAAGAAGGACTGGTACGCATTAACCGCCAGGGAGACGACTGGCATATAGAGACGCAAAACGTCGCACCACCCGATAGCCGTATTGAACTCATCGCCGATACCGAGACCGACTGGAATGCGTTACAGAGCGCGTTGTTGAGACTTCGTTTAGACGCTAGCGCGTAAGGTTGCCTTCGTTTTTAGCAATGGTAAACGACGATGAAAACCCGATACCCTTCAATCCTCCTGCTAAATATTGCGGGCCTGGCACTGTTTATGTCCTGGTATATTCCAGTCGGGCATGGGTTATGGTCTTCACTGGATACGGGCGTTTTCCGCTTCTTTAATCATAAACTGGTGGAAAGCCCACTGTTCTTATGGGTTGTTGCTATTACCAATAATCGGGCATTTGATGGCTGCTCATTGCTGGCTATGGGCGCATTGATGCTGCACTTTTGGCTCAAAGAGACGTCGGAAGGTCGCCGACGTATTGTGGCTATCGGTTTGGTTATGCTGCTCACCGCAGTGGTATTAAATCAGCTGGGCCAGGCGCTTATTCCCGTTAAACGCGCCAGCCCGACCCTGATGCTGGATAATATTTATCGCGTCAGCGAACTGCTGCATATTCCGACCAAAGATGCGTCGAGAGACAGTTTTCCTGGCGATCACGGCATGATGCTGCTTATTTTTTCCGCATTTATGCTGCGTTATTTCGGAAAAGTCGCAGGAATAATCGGCCTTATTATTGCTGTGGTTTTTGCCTTTCCACGCGTAATGATTGGCGCTCACTGGCTCACTGATATCGTGGTTGGTTCCATGACGGTGGTCTTGATTGGCCTTCCCTGGTGGCTAATGACGCCATTAAGTGACCGATTAGTCACTCTGTTCGTGAATTATCTCCCCGGCAAAAACAAACAATTTTTAAACAAATAACGCAGAGTAATTAACATCATCAGGGATACTTCTGATTCCCTGATGATGCCGGGCAATATTTCATCATTCTGATTGTCATTCCCCTGTCATCTTATTCATGTTTAAAATGAGTAGGTTGCGTATTTTTTACCCTGATTGTTCTTAATTTAGACAATGCCGTTTATTCACTTTCTGTATCAATTTTTCTTATAAGAAATCACGTAAAATCACTCGCATTGGCCGGAACGATCGGGTAATCTCGAACTCGTTTTGCCTCGCGGGATAATTATTCCCTTTCAGAATAAATTTGTGCGTTCTGCCACAGATTTGACCTTAAGGAATTGTCTCATCGTGCGATGGTAATTAGTCTCGTCACGTTTGGCATTTTTTATAACGATATTTATCGTTAAGGACTTCAAGGGAAAACAAACAAAATGGTCAAATCTCAACCGATTTTGAGATATATCTTGCGGGGCATACCCGCGATAGCAGTTGCGGTTCTGCTTTCTGCATGTAGCACAACGAACACCGCCAAGAATATGCATTCTGAGACGCATGCTGTGGGCAATGGAGATAACTCTTCACTGCAAGCCTCTCAGGATGAATTTGAAAATATGGTACGTAATATCGATGTTAAATCACGTATTATGGACCAGTATGCTGACTGGAAAGGCGTGCGTTACCGCCTTGGCGGCAGCACCAAAAAAGGTATTGATTGCTCAAGCTTCGTGCAGCGTACATTCCGCGAGCAATTTGGTTTAGAGCTTCCGCGCTCAACCTATGAACAGCAGGAAACGGGAAAATCCGTTTCGCGCACTAATCTGCGCACAGGCGATCTGGTTCTGTTCCGTGCTGGCTCTACCGGCCGTCACGTCGGTATTTATATCGGTAACAACCAGTTTGTACATGCCTCGACCAGCAGTGGCGTTATCATTTCCAGCATGAACGAGCCTTACTGGAAAAAACGCTACAACGAAGCTCGCCGGGTTCTGAGCCGCAGTTAGTTTCGTTTGGCAGCTATCCCTTGGCTATCCTGATGAGACATTCCAAAAGCACTGCTTCGGCGGTGCTTTTTTGTTTCACCCTGCGACTAAGAAAAATCTCACAACATGAGTCATTTCAGGTTATATTCATACAGAGTAAGCGGTTAAATCAGGTAAAATAAGGATCTATGTTCAGACGCTCTTCTTCATCCGGTCGGAAAATCCTGCTTTCCTGTATGTTAACGGGGCTTATCGTCGCAATACTCGTGAGTACCCTGCAGTTTTTCGTCACCTGGCATAAACGAGAAGTTAAGTACGACACGCTCCTTGCCGATATCCAGAATTACGTCAGCAGCTACTTCACCGACCTCAAAACCACCACCGATGCCCTTCAGCCGCTGGTTGCCAACAGTTGCCAACAAGTCAGCGCTAAACTGACCTCCAGTGCAGCCTTTAGCCTGAACGTTCGCGCTTTCTTACTGGTAAAAGACGGCATCGCTTTCTGCTCTTCCGCAACAGGTTCCATGTTCACTCCGATTTTAGATTTGATCCCGAACCTCGATATCAGCAGAAATATTGATGTGGAATTACTTCCCGGTACGCCCATGATGCCGGACAAACCAGCGATCATGATTTGGCACCGAAACGCGTCGTTCAATGATAGCGGCGTATTTACCTCACTGAATATCAATCTGGCGCCTTACCTACTCTATACCGCCCGGCAGGATGATTTTGACGGTATTGCTATTATCGTCGGTAATACCGCAATTTCGACATTCTCATCGCGAATCATCGATGTCTCCGCTCTTCCTCATACCTCCTGGCGGCAGGCCACTCTTGAAGGGATCCCGCTTAAAATTCGCTTATACGCACAAGAGTGGAACTATACCGACGTCTGGTATTCTATTTTGTTGGGATGTATGGCCGGGATTATTGCCTCCCTTCTCCTCTGGTACTACATCTACAGCATCCGTTTACGCCCAGGCAAAGATATCCTCAACGCCATCAAACATAACCAGTTTTATGTGGTGTACCAGCCCGTCGTAGAGATGCAAACGCTGGAAGTGAAAGGCGTCGAGGTCCTGTTACGTTGGAATCACCCAACAACGGGCGAGATCCCACCGGATGCCTTTATTCATTACGCTGAATCACAGAAAATGATCGTCCCACTGACTCAGCATCTCTTTAAGTTGATCGCCCAGGATGCCCCGACACTGCAAAAAGTGTTACCCGCTGGGGCAAAATTAGGGATCAATATCGCGCCATCGCATCTGCATGGCGAGACGTTTAAAGACGACATTCGCCACCTACAGGCCTCGCTTCCCGCAAACTATTTTCAGATAGTACTGGAAATCACAGAACGAGATATGCTCAATCAGCACGAGGCCACAAAGCTATTTGAATGGCTGCATTCCGCAGGTTTTGAAATTGCGATTGATGATTTTGGCACCGGCCATAGCGCGCTTATTTATCTGGAACGCTTTACCGTTGACTACCTGAAAATCGATCGCGGATTTATTAACGCCATTGGGACGGAAACACTGACTTCTCCGGTACTGGACGCCGTGTTGACACTTTCTAAACGTCTTAATATGCTGACGGTTGCGGAAGGAGTAGAAACTCCTGAGCAAGCCCGTTGGCTGCGCGATCGTGGGGTGCATTTTTTCCAGGGGTACTGGATTAGCCGACCATTACAGCTTGCTGATTTTGTGCGTTGGATGGCACAGCCCAATAAGCCTACGTGGTGATCGCAGTATGCGATTCATATACTCTCACTCGCCGCTACATCCCTTATCTTTCAGGCATGATGCCCGTCGGGTTGTGGCAGGAAAAGGAAATCGCTTTTATATGATCCCTCGCGTACTGCTACTGTTTATTACCCTCATCGGGTTTAGCGCCCAGGCGCAATCCATCAAAGAAAGCTATGCTTTTGCCGTACTGGGTGAGCCGAAGTACGCATTTAACTTTAATCACTTCGATTATGTTAATCCCGCAGCCCCTAAAGGTGGTCAAATCACCCTGTCCGCCATTGGCACATTTGACAACTTCAACCGCTATGCGATGCGCGGTAACCCCGGCGCACGTACCGAAACGCTTTACGATACGCTGTTTACCACCTCTGACGATGAACCTGGTAGCTATTACCCGCTCATTGCCGACAGCGCACGCTATGCTGACGACTATTCCTGGGTAGAAATTGCCATTAATCCACGCGCGCGTTTTCACGATGGCTCACCCATTACCGCCCGCGACGTCGCATTCACCTTCCACAAATTTATGACTGAAGGCGTGCCGCAGTTTCGTCTGGTCTACAAGGGAACAACGGTAAAAGCCATCGCGCCATTAACCGTACGCATTGAATTAGCCAAACCGGGTAAAGAGGACATGCTCAGCCTGTTTTCATTACCCGTGATGCCAGAGAAGTACTGGAAAGATCATAAGCTCAGCGATCCCTTATCATCGCCACCGCTCGCCAGCGGCCCTTATCGCATTACCAAATGGAAGATGGGCCAGTATATTGTCTATTCGCGCGTCAAAGATTATTGGGCCGCTAATCTGCCCGTCAATCGTGGACGCTGGAACTTTGATACCATCCGCTACGACTACTATCTGGATGATAACGTCGCCTTTGAAGCGTTTAAGGCCGGTGCGTTTGATCTGCGCCTTGAAAATGATGCCAAAAACTGGGCGACGCGTTATACCGGGAAAAATTTCGCGAATCATTACATCATCAAAGATGAGCAAAAAAACGAGTCCGCGCAGGATACCCGCTGGCTGGCATTTAATATTCAGCGTCCGGTATTCAGCGACCGACGGGTGCGGGAAGCCATCACGCTGGCCTTTGATTTTGAATGGATGAATAAAGCGCTGTTCTATAACGCCTGGAGCCGGACCAACAGCTATTTTCAGAATACCGAATATGCCGCGACAAAATACCCCGACGCGGATGAGTTGGTGATACTCGCGCCCTTGAAAAAGGATCTCCCCCCTGAGGTCTTTAGCCAAATCTATCAGCCGCCAAAATCAAAAGGCGATGGCTACGATCGCGACAATCTGTTGAAAGCCGATACCTTACTGGAACAGGCCGGGTGGGTACTAAAGGGTCAGCAGCGCGTAAATAGCGCCAACGGTAAGCCCCTGAGCTTTGAACTGTTGCTCCCGGCAGGCAGCAACAGTCAATGGGTGCTGCCGTTCCAGCACAACCTGCAACGCTTAGGTATTACCATGAATATCCGCCAGGTGGATAACTCACAAATCACGAACCGCCTGCGCAGTCGCGACTATGACATGATGCCGAGGTTGTATCGTGCGATGCCGTGGCCGAGTTCGGACCTGCAAATTCTGTGGGCCTCTCAATATATTGATTCCAGCTACAACGCCCCCGGCGTACAAAGCCCGGTGATTGATAAACTGATCGACCAAATCATCGCGGCGCAAGGCGATAAAGCCAAATTGATCCCACTGGGCCGGGTGCTGGACAGGGTATTAACCTGGAACTACTACATGTTGCCTATGTGGTTTATGGCAGAGGATCGCATTGCATGGTGGGATAAATTTTCACATCCTGCTATTCGCCCAATTTATACTATTGGCCTCGACAACTGGTGGTATGACGTCAACAAAGCGGCGAAGCTGCCCGCAGCCAGGCGGCAGGGAGAATAAATGGGCGCTTATCTGATTCGACGTCTGCTGCTGGTGATCCCAACGCTTTGGGCCATCATCACCATCAACTTTTTTATCGTGCAGATAGCCCCCGGCGGTCCAGTTGAACAGGCCGTCGCCGCCATTGAGTTCGGGCAAAGCGGGGCATTACCCGGCGCGGGTAGCGAAGGCGTTCGTGCCAGCCACGCGCAAACCGGCGTGGGTAACATCAGCGACAGTAATTATCGAGGCGGCCGGGGTCTGGACCCGGAAGTGATCGCCGAAATCACTCGCCGCTATGGGTTCGATAAGCCCATTCATGAGCGTTACTTCAAAATGCTCTGGGATTACATTCGTTTCGATTTCGGTGACAGCCTGTTTCGTAGCGCCTCGGTGCTGACGCTTATCAAAGACAGCCTGCCTGTTTCCGTCACGCTGGGGCTGTGGAGTACGCTCATCATCTACCTGGTGTCGATACCGCTTGGGATCCGCAAAGCGGTGCATAACGGCAGCCGGTTTGATGTCTGGAGCAGCGCATTTATTATTATCGGCTATGCCATACCGGCCTTTCTGTTTGCCATTTTGCTGATCGTCTTTTTTGCCGGGGGAAGCTACTACGACCTGTTCCCGCTTCGCGGGCTGGTATCCGCCAATTTTGACTCCCTGCCCTGGTATCAGAAAGTAACCGACTACCTTTGGCATATTACCCTGCCGGTGCTGGCGACGGTGGTTGGTGGGTTTGCCGCGCTGACTATGTTGACCAAGAACTCATTTCTGGATGAGGTGCGCAAACAATATGTCGTCACCGCACGCGCTAAAGGGGTCAGCGAGAAAAATATTCTGTGGAAACATGTGTTTCGCAACGCCATGTTGCTGGTGATCGCCGGCTTCCCGGCAACGTTTATCAGCATGTTTTTTACCGGCTCACTGCTGATTGAAGTGATGTTCTCACTTAACGGCCTGGGATTGCTGGGTTATGAATCCACCGTATCACGCGACTACCCGGTAATGTTTGGCACGCTTTATATCTTCACCCTGATCGGTCTGCTGCTGAATATCTTCAGCGACATCAGCTATACGCTGGTCGATCCTCGTATTGATTTTGAGGGACGCTAATGTCGCGATTAAGCCCCGTCAATCAGGCCCGCTGGGCGCGCTTTCGCCACAACCGTCGCGGCTACTGGTCGCTGTGGATTTTTCTGGTGCTGTTCGGCCTTAGCCTGTGTTCAGAACTGATTGCCAATGATAAGCCGCTACTGGTGCGCTACGACAATAGCTGGTATTTCCCCCTGTTCAAAAACTACAGTGAAAGCGACTTCGGCGGACCGCTGGCGACTCAGGCTGATTATCAGGACCCGTGGCTACAACAGCGCCTGGAAAACCAGGGCTGGATCCTGTGGGCACCAATACGCTTTGGGGCCACCAGCATTAACTTTGCCACCGATAAGCCCTTCCCTTCCCCGCCTTCCGCACAAAACTGGCTGGGAACAGACGCTAACGGCGGTGATGTACTGGCACGCATCCTCTACGGCACACGTATTTCTGTCTTGTTTGGTCTAATGCTCACCCTCTGTTCGAGCGTGATGGGCATTATGGCTGGCGCAATTCAGGGCTATTATGGCGGCAAGGTGGATCTGTGGGGGCAACGATTCATTGAAGTTTGGTCAGGAATGCCAACGCTGTTTCTCATCATTCTATTGTCGAGTGTGGTCCAGCCTAACTTCTGGTGGCTGCTGGGCATTACCGTATTGTTTGGTTGGATGAGCCTGGTTGGCGTGGTGCGCGCGGAATTTTTACGTACCCGAAACTTTGATTACATTCGAGCCGCTCAAGCGCTAGGCGTAAGCGATCGCAGTATTATTCTGCGTCATATGCTGCCCAACGCGATGGTCGCGGCCCTGACTTTTTTACCGTTTATTTTATGCGCCTCGATAACTACTCTGACCTCACTGGATTTTCTTGGGTTCGGTTTACCGCTTGGCTCGCCATCACTGGGAGAACTCCTGTTGCAGGGTAAAAACAACCTGCAGGCACCGTGGCTTGGCATCACCGCGTTCATCTCCGTTGCCCTGCTACTATCGCTACTGATCTTTATTGGTGAAGCGGTACGCGATGCGTTTGATCCCAACAAGGCGATTTAAAATGACACAACCTCTGTTAGCCATTGAGAATTTATCGGTAGGTTTTCGTCAACAAGAGACCGTGCGCACCGTAGTCAATGCCCTCTCACTACGGGTTGATGCCGGACAAACGCTGGCGCTGGTGGGTGAATCTGGCTCGGGTAAAAGCGTGACCGCGCTTTCTATCCTACGGTTGTTACCGTCCCCTCCGGTAGTTTACCCTTCCGGGGACATCCGTTTTCATGGTGAATCATTACTTCACGCCAACGAGCAGACGCTTCGCGGCGTACGGGGGAATAAAATCGCCATGATTTTCCAGGAGCCGATGGTGTCACTGAACCCGCTCCACAATCTGGAAAAACAGCTTTATGAAGTGCTGTCGCTGCATAGGGGAATGCGTCGGGAGGCGGCGCGGGCAGAAATCCTGACCTGCCTGGATCGCGTTGGCATCCGTCAGGCAGCCAAACGTCTCGCAGATTACCCGCACCAGCTGTCCGGCGGTGAACGCCAGCGCGTGATGATCGCCATGGCGTTGCTAACACGACCGGAGTTGCTTATTGCCGATGAACCGACCACCGCGCTGGACGTTTCCGTCCAGGCACAGATCCTGCAACTGCTGAGAGAACTACAGCGCGAGCTGAACATGGGATTACTGTTCATCACCCACAACCTGAGCATTGTGAAAAAGCTGGCCGATACCGTGGCGGTCATGCAAAACGGCCAGTGCGTTGAGCAAAATCGAGCAGCACAACTGTTGGCTGCTCCAACGCATCCCTACACGCAGAAATTGTTAAACAGCGAACCTTCCGGCGATCCGGTGCCTGTACCTGCTGGGCAAGCTCCGCTGCTGGAGGTAGAAAAACTCCGCGTCGCCTTTCCTATCCGCAAAGGCATCCTGAAACGCGTGGTGGACCACAACGTCGTCGTTAACGACGTCAGTTTTTCCCTCCGGCCCGGTGAAACGCTGGGGCTGGTTGGAGAGTCAGGCTCCGGAAAAAGCACTACCGGACTGGCGCTTCTGCGGCTAATCACCTCGCAGGGAAGCATTGTGTTCGATGGTCTGGCACTGCATACCTTAAATCGACGCCAGCTGTTGCCGGTCCGTCACCGTATTCAGGTGGTATTTCAGGATCCCAACTCCTCGCTAAACCCACGCCTGAGCGTGCTACAGATTATCGAGGAGGGGTTGCGCGTTCATCAGCCTACCCTGTCAGCCGAACAACGCGAGGCACAGGTGAAAGCGGTGATGGAGGAAGTGGGATTGGATAGCGAAACGCGACATCGTTATCCTGCGGAGTTTTCTGGCGGACAACGCCAACGCATTGCTATTGCCAGAGCATTGATTCTCAAACCTTCCCTGATCATTCTGGATGAACCAACATCGTCGCTCGACAGGACCGTACAGGCGCAAATCCTGACGTTGTTAAAGTCTTTACAGGAAAAGCATCGGCTAGCTTATATTTTTATCAGCCATGATTTGCACGTAGTACGCGCGTTATGCCATCAGGTTATTGTGCTACGTCAGGGAGAGGTCGTGGAGCAAGGGCAATGCGAGCACGTATTTAACGCGCCACAGCAAGCCTATACGCGTCAGCTGCTCGCGCTAAGCTGACGCTCAAAAAGGATTGTTGTTTGAAAACGGTTCTGCGATAGCCACGCCGAAGTTTTTCAGTCTGCAGGTCGCGGCAAATTCGTCCTGGCGATTCACAAACAGGCACGGCTCCCCTTCACATTCCAGTACGGAACAAGGAACCTCGATATCACTGAGGGCCTGGCTGAGCTTATGCATGACTGACCACGCGCTGTCACCATCAGGGCTGAGCAATTTGAGTGCCACCAGGCTGTTCTCATTACTCTGACCGTTTTGCGGAATCGGTTCAACTTTCGAACCTGCGAAACCCACCGACCAACGATAGCTCTGCGGCAGACGATGAACGATTGAGAGTTGTAATGTCATCACTTTCTTTCCCTGGAAGCACAATCACTTCACAATTATTTTACATCAATATTAACACATCATTGACAATACGTCTTTAGACAGTTGGTAAACGTTTACATCCAGTACTTATGCTGCTTACAGAACCCAGTAATTAAATTTATTCAACGGTTCTGGCATATTTCCGGGCTATATGTACTCGTTTCTGCGATCTAACTCAACCTTTTTAACTACAATGATGTGACTTTTTACATAAATTGATTTTACATAAAATAAACATAAGCAGGGAAAATGATAGATTTGCGGTTGATGTACATCAACTCTGGAGACCTTATGGCCCCCAGGTTGTGTAATAGATCACCGTTTTTGAGCGCGACTGGCGTAAAGATAGAAGAGAATTGAGCAGGTAGCGCAAAATGCGATCGACCATATCATTGGCCAGGCCGAGTTAAAGGTCGCCAGAGACAACAGGGCCCCGACAATGGCGCCAATGCCGAAGCGGAATGTCCCAGCCAGCGATGACGCCGTTCCCGCCATATGCGGAAATTCATCCAGGATAACCGCCATAGCGTTTGATGACACCATCGATACACAGCCAACAAACGCCGCAACGCCAACGACCAGAGCCCAGAACCCCAGCCCAAACAGTGCGCTAAAAACCATCCATCCCGCCATCACGAACTGGATCCACAGACCAGTACGGAACATATTCAATGCCCCAACCCGACGCACAAAGCGGCTGTTGATGATAGTCATCACGAACAGGAATACGATGTTAAGTGCGAAGTAATAACCGAAATGCTGCGGTGAAACGTGGTTAATCTCAATGTAAACAAAGGGTCCGGCGCTCAGAAACGAGAACATCCCGGCAAAGCTGAACCCGCTGGCCAGCATATAGCTCAGCACTCGTTTATGACGAAACAGCGAGGCAAAGTTGCCAATAGTGGTACGCAGGCGAAACGGCTGGCGACGCTCTACAGGCAGGGTCTCTTTGATTAGCGTAAAGATCATCACCGACGCCAGAACAGCCGCCATGGCGAGGATCCAAAAGATATAGTGCCAGCTAAGCCATACCAGCACCCAACCACCCACGATAGGTGCCAACAAAGGCGCAATTGTGGTCACCAACATGACGAATGACATCATGCGCGAGAACTCTTCCTTCGGATAGATATCGCGCATCAGGGCGTTGATAACCACGCTCGCCGCCGCGGCAGCCAGACCGTGGAAGAAACGCATCACGATCAGTTGATCGATAGTTTGCGCCAGGGCGCAGGCCACTGCCGCCGCCGCAAACACCAGCGTTCCGCCCAGAATCACCGGCTTGCGCCCAATGCTGTCAGCCATTGGGCCATAGAGCAACTGCCCCACTGCAAACCCCAGAATATAGGTACTGAGGGTCATCTGCGCGCTACCCGCAGGCACACCAAACTGTTCTGAGATAACAGGTAGCGCCGGAAGATACATATCAATCGACAACGGCATCAGCATGGCTAACAAGCCAAGGATAAAGACTATGGCAATTGACGAGTTCTGCCGGGTGGTCACATTTAGCTCCTGAAATTAACGCGGGGTTAAGTTAACGCTGGCGATTTCTTCTTCGGTCAATGGACGGTATTCACCCGGCTCCAGATCGTCATCAAGCCTGATGTCACCAATTCGTTCACGGTGCAGTTCCACAACGTGGTTACCCACCGCGGCAAACATACGTTTTACCTGATGATAGCGCCCTTCGCTGATGGTCAATCGCACCTGAGTTGGCGTAATGACCTCCAGAACAGCCGGTTTGGTCAGGTCTTTTTCATTATGCAACTGTACGCCACGGGCAAACTGCTCGGCGGTATCGTCTGCCACTGGCGACTCCAGCGTCACCAGATAGGTTTTCTCACAATGGTGACGAGGAGAGGTGATACGATGCGACCACTGTCCGTCATCGGTCATCAGTACCAGTCCGGTGGTGTCGATATCCAGACGCCCTGCCGCATGCAGTTTGTAGGCAACCGGTTCATCAAGGAAATAGAGCACCGTCGGATGATCCGGGTCATCCGTTGAGCAAACATAACCCTGAGGCTTATTCAGCATAAAATAGCGCGGGCCATTTTGTTGAACGAGGGAATTACCGTCATATTCGACGTCGTGTTCTGGTAGCAGCTTAAAGGCACTGTTTTTAACGATTTCACCGTCAACGGTAACGCGGTTAGCACGGATCTCACGCCCGGCAATAGCGCGGCTGACGCCGAGTTGCTGAGCGATAAATTTATCAAGTCGCATGAGTGTGATTTTTGCCTGTAAAAATACGAGAAGCGGGTTTACGCCCGAAAAGTGGGACTGTTATCCGCCCAGTATAGCGGTGTTACACCATCCCTCAAGGGAAATGATTCATGGCATACTATACATTGTTGCTGTTTACCTTAATGAGCTCATGATTTTTACTCTTCGCCCGTACCAAAAAGAAGCCGTGGACGCCACGCTCAACCATTTTCGCCACCACCGCACGCCAGCGGTTATCGTCCTGCCAACCGGCGCGGGCAAAAGTCTGGTGATTGCAGAACTGGCCCGCGTAGCACGTGGTCGCGTACTGGTACTGGCGCACGTCAAAGAACTGGTCGCACAAAACCATGCCAAATATTGTGCACTGGGGCTGGAAGCCGATATTTTTGCCGCAGGCCTGAAGCGTAAAGAGAGCCACGGGAAAGTAGTCTTTGGCAGCGTACAGTCGGTAGCGCGTAATCTGGACGCCTTTCAGGGTGAATTCTCCCTGCTGATCGTCGATGAATGTCATCGTATTGGCGATGATGAAGAGAGTCAGTATCAGCAAATCCTCACTCACCTGACTAAAGTAAATCCCCACTTACGTCTGCTCGGGCTTACCGCCACACCTTTTCGTTTGGGTAAGGGCTGGATATATCATTTTCATTATCATGGAATGGTGCGCGGCGATGAAAAAGCGCTGTTTCGCGACTGCATTTATGAATTACCGCTGCGCTACATGATTAAACACGGCTACCTGACGCCGCCAGAACGCCTCGACATGCCGGTCGTGCAGTATGACTTTAGCCGCCTGCAGGCACAGAGTAACGGCCTGTTTAGCGAAGCGGATCTGAATCAGGAGCTGAAAAAGCAGCAGCGAATAACGCCGCATATCATCAGCCAGATTATCGAGTTTGCCCAAACCCGCAAAGGGGTGATGATTTTCGCCGCCACCGTTGAGCACGCCAAAGAAATTCTGGGCCTGCTGCCCGCTGACGACGCCGCGCTAATCACTGGAGATACGCCAGGCGCTGAGCGCGACGTGCTGATTGAAGAGTTCAAAGCCCAGCGCTTTCGCTATCTGGTGAATGTGTCGGTCCTGACCACCGGCTTCGATGCCCCGCACGTCGACCTTATCGCTATTCTGCGCCCAACAGAGTCAGTTAGCCTTTACCAACAAATTGTCGGTCGTGGGTTGCGCCTTGCACCGGGTAAAACCGACTGTCTGATCCTCGATTATGCCGGCAACCCGCACGATTTGTACGCACCGGAAGTGGGTGCTCCGAAAGGAAAAAGCGACAACGTTCCGGTACAGGTGTTCTGTCCTGCCTGCGGATTTGCAAACACCTTCTGGGGCAAAACCACGGCAGACGGCACGCTGATTGAACATTTTGGCCGCCGCTGCCAGGGATGGTTTGAAGATGATGACGGCCATCGCGAACAGTGCGATTTTCGTTTCCGTTTTAAAAACTGCCCACAGTGCAACGCGGAAAATGACATCGCCGCCCGCCGTTGTCGGGAGTGCGACGCGGTGCTGGTTGACCCGGATGACATGCTGAAAGCCGCGCTCAGGCTCAAAGATGCGCTGGTCCTGCGCTGTAGCGGTATGGTGTTACAAAACGGGCAGGATGATAAAGGCGAATGGCTGATAATCACCTATTACGATGAAGATGGCGCTGACGTCAGCGAACGCTTTCGCCTGCACACTCCCGCGCAGCGTACGGCCTTCGAACAACTGTTTATTCGCCCGCACACCCGAACACCCGGTATACCCTTACGCTGGATAACCGCCGCCGATATCCTCAATCAGCAGGCGTTGTTACGGCATCCTGATTTCGTGGTGGCGCGTATGAAAGGTCAGTACTGGCAGGTCCGTGAAAAGGTCTTCGATTATGAAGGACGCTTTCGTCGGGCACATGAATTACGCGGTTAATCGTACTTTTGATTGATGTACCAGCCGTTTGAGTATAGAATCTCGCCCGCTTTTGCATACGCAAAGCAGATCACTTACCTGTTGCTGGGTCGCCTGTAGCAGGAATTATTAAAGAGAGATTTAAATGTTTACTATCAACGCTGAAGTACGTAAAGAGCAGGGTAAGGGTGCGAGCCGCCGCCTGCGTGCCGCTAACAAGTTCCCGGCAATCATCTACGGTGGCGCAGAAGCCCCGATTGCTATCGAACTGGATCACGATGCAGTTATGAACATGCAAGCTAAAGCTGAATTCTACAGCGAAGTTCTGACCATCGTTGTTGACGGTAAAGAAGTTAAAGTTAAAGCTCAGGCTGTACAGCGTCACCCGTTCAAGCCGAAGCTGTCTCACATCGACTTCGTTCGCGCGTAATCGCCAACAAGTTGAAGAAAAACCCCGCCTTGGCGGGGTTTTTTTATGGGATTTTGTTGGCGGTAAAGATGAAGCACGCTTGCCGGATAAGGCGTTTCCGCTCCATCCAGCAAACGGTTTTATTTCCCGCCCGACGTGCGGCGCTGCAGCTGGTCGCGCAGGTTCGGCGGCGTACCTTTGATGGTCAACGTATCTGTAGCCGGATCCCAGAAAATACGCTCACCCAATAACATAGCCTCGAAGTTAATGGTTAACCCACCGCCGCTGCCGGCAAATTTGGTTAACTGACGCAGCGTACTGCGATCCGCAGGGAAGCTCTCTTCCAGCTCGTAACCTTTATCAGCGGTAAATTCGCTGAAGCTAACTTCACTGACGCCGGAAAGCTCTTTAGACAGCGACTCCAGTTCGATCTCTTCACCAGCCTGCAGCTGCTCGTTACAGTAGCTATACACCTGCTGACGCACGTTCTGGCGTTCGGCTTTATCGAGTTGCGCCTCGGCAGTAAAGTCATCGACCGCCTGCAGCAGGCCACGGTTTTGCGCTTTGGCATTCAGACCTTCGCTGGCACCGAGGAAGTCCATAAAGAAATCGGCGACTTTGCGCCCTACCCGCCCTTTCAGGAACGTCAGATAGCGCGTGGACTCCGGGTTGGTTTCCCACTCGGTTAAATCAATGCGCGCCACGATGTCCGCATGATTGATATCCAGATAGTGCGTCGGATTGATATCCAGATTTTCATTGACGCGCATACTGCTTAAATTGTTCAGCACAGCAACTAACAGATACTCTACCGCCAGATAGCGATAATGGCAGAACAGAACAATACCACCGTCGGCAAAAGGATATTTCGCCAGTTCGTCCCGCAAGCGTCCGGTCGCGGCACGACTAAATGCCAGAAAATCCTCTTCACCCTGACGCTGTAAACGCAGCGTTTGCGCCAGTTCACTCTCTTCGCTAAACAGGCCATAGGCTTTATTCTTGGCGCTATACACCCGATGCAACTCAGCCATCATATCGACAACCGTCGCTGTCGGTTCCAGTAATGAATCGCGCAAGACCAGCTCAAGGTTCTGCTCGTCACGTTTGATAAGCTGGTGCAGGGCAATCTGGTTGATATCCAGACTCATGATAAACTCTCCTTTTAGACCGGGCGGTATTCAACCACCTGCCGGGCAGTGACGCAATAGAAGATAAAAAAGCAGAAAAAAAACTGTCTGTACGGTAATATGTTGCCCTTTCATGAACAGACTGATTTCGATTTATGCCACAAATTTCCCGCTATAGTGACGAACACGTTGAACAACTGCTGAATGAGATGCTCAACGTACTGGAAAAACATAAGGCGCCGACCGACCTTTCCCTGATGGTACTGGGAAATATGGTGACTAACCTTATCAATACAAGCATCGCACCGGCCCAGCGCCAGGCGATTGCCAACTCTTTTGCCCGCGCATTGCAGTCTTCGGTAAACGACGACCAAGCGCATTAAGAGCCTGCTCCGGGGAAACGAACAACAGTTTATGGTAACTCATCGTCAGCGCTACCGTGAGAAAGTCTCCCAGATGGTTAGCTGGGGGCACTGGTTTGCCTTGTTCAACATTCTGTTGGCCATGGTTCTCGGTAGCCGTTACCTGTTTGTCGCCGACTGGCCGACAACCCTTGCAGGTCGTGTATATTCCTACCTGAGCGTTGTCGGGCATTTTAGCTTTCTGGTGTTTGCCACCTATCTGCTAATCCTGTTTCCCCTGACGTTTATCGTCATGTCCCAGAGACTGATGCGATTCTTATCGGCTATTCTGGCGACGGCTGGCATGACGCTGTTGTTAATCGACAGCGAGGTTTTCACCCGCTTCCACCTGCACCTCAACCCGATCGTCTGGGAACTGGTCATTAACCCTGACCAGAACGAAGCGGCGCGTGACTGGCAACTGTTGTTTATCAGCGTGCCGGTTATCCTGTTAATAGAAATGTTGTTTGCGACCTGGAGCTGGCAAAAGCTGCGCAGCCTGACGCGTCGTCGCCATTTCGCCAAACCGTTAGCGGCATTCTTTTTCGTTTCTTTTATCGCCTCGCATGTGGTGTATATCTGGGCTGATGCCAATTTCTATCGCCCGATTACCATGCAGCGCGCAAACCTGCCACTCTCTTACCCGATGACGGCGCGTAAGTTTCTGGAAAAACATGGCCTGCTGGATGCGCAAGAGTATCAGCGTCGCCTGATCGAACAGGGCAATCCGGAAGCGGTTTCCGTGCAGTACCCGCTCAGCGAACTGCACTATCGCGATATGGGCACCGGCCAGAACGTTCTGCTGATCACCGTAGACGGCCTGAACTACTCACGCTTTGAAAAGCAGATGCCTGCGCTGGCTGAGTTCGCCGGGCAGAATATCTCCTTTACGCGTCACATGAGCTCAGGCAACACCACGGATAACGGAATCTTTGGCCTGTTCTACGGCGTTTCGCCAAGCTACATGGACGGCATTTTATCGACCCGAACGCCTGCGGCGCTGATCTCTGCACTGAACCAGCAGGGTTATCAGTTAGGGCTATTCTCCTCGGATGGCTTTACCAGCCCGCTTTATCGTCAGGCGCTGCTGTCAGATTTCTCCATGCCGAGCGTGCAAACGCAATCAGACGAACAAACCGCAAGCCAATGGATTAACTGGCTGGGACGCTACGCGCAGGAAGATAATCGCTGGTTCTCCTGGGTCTCCTTTAACGGGACAAACCTTAATGACAGTAACCAGAAGAACTTTGCCAAACGCTACGCCAGCGCCGCTCAGGATGTGGATGCCAATATTAACCGTGTTCTTAGCGCCCTGCGCGACTCGGGTAAACTGGACAACACGGTGGTGATTATTACCGCTGGTAGAGGCGTGCCGCTGACGCAGGAAGAGAACAACTTTGCCTGGTCGCGCGGTCATCTGCAGGTTCCTCTGGTTATTCACTGGCCGGGAACACCTGCCCAGCGCATCAATAGCCTGACCGATCATACAGACCTGATGACGACGCTGATGCAGCGCCTGCTGCATGTCAGCACGCCGGCTAACGAATACTCGCAGGGGCAGGATTTGTTCAATGCAACCCGTCGTCATTACTGGGTGACCGCCGCTGACGGCAGCACGATGGCAGTGACCACACCAGAGATGACGCTGGTACTGAACAACAACGGTAATTACCAGACCTATGATTTACGTGGCGAGAAAATTAAAGATCAGAAACCGCAGCTCAGCCTGCTGCTACAGGTTCTGACGGATGAGAAACGATTTATTGCTAACTGATTAATTATAAATCAGTTAGTGAGGCATCCTCTTGCATTCGTAGCGGAAAGCAGTAGTATTAGCAGCCATAGCGTCGGCACGTAGCGCAGCCTGGTAGCGCACCGTCATGGGGTGTCGGGGGTCGGAGGTTCAAATCCTCTCGTGCCGACCAAAAATCCCAGAAAAAACCAACCCTTGTGGTTGGTTTTTTTATGCCTGTTTTCTGAACGGGGATTAATCGGGGAAAAATCCCCAACGCAAAGCGTCGACTTCGCGGTAACATTTCAGCTATACACATCACCGGGAAGTCATCAACCTCGTTTATGAAAACGGAATTTTGATGGTCTGCCCGGTGCAAAAGATATCCTGAAGCAATGCTATTGTCAGAGAAAACGAATTTAAGAAACTCATCCTTTTGTTGCTTTTTCTGAAACAGTTGAGCTTCCCTTTCCACATCGCCATCATCTACCTATAGCTTACCCATTTCTGATATCGTAGACAATTTCCCCACAATGGTCTTCAACCACAGACCACTTCGTATTAGCAACGTCAAATTTACAAAGTTGCTAAAGTAGCCAACCATCGACTTAGCAAAGGCTGCTATTTTTGATTTACCATCACTTATCGTTTTCTGTCCAGCCAAATACACCGCATACAGAACGCTTCCCAAATGGAATGAAGCCAAGAAAGTTTTAAAGTCACATAGGCCCCAGCCCAATCATAATACCCTGCATTCACTTTGTAATGACAAGGCTGATTTATTCAGAAACCAGATGATTTATAGTAATTTAATTTTAAAGAATTCAGAATTTATCCCGGAAAGAAATATTCCCTATGCTTTAGGGTAGGAGTACGATTAGCGCATAAAACAATACAAATAATATGGATATGCTATGCCCGTTGACTGGACAATAAACCCCACGTCGGGAACTCCCATAGTCCCCGGAGGGGTCAGGCAACTTACAATAGGAGAGATTGCACTAGCCAGGACGCTGTTTGGTGGAAGTATTATCTATAGCAAGGTGTGGGTACACCTTGAAAGCTATCTCCCCTTCAATATGCAACCCATAAATGTTGCCATGACGCCAAACGGTGAACTTTGGTTTAGAGAGGGAACTTATTCACCTGATTTCTCTTTGGAACGTGACATACAGAAAAAACACAGATTCATGCATGAGATGGTTCACGCCTGGCAAGCACAGAAGGGAATGTTTGTTAGAACCAGAGGTTTGTTCTCTCGTTTCGCTGATTACAGTTACAGTTTAGATAAGGCTGATTTTCTTCATTACGGATTAGAACAGCAAGCATCAATAGCCAGTGATTATTGGTTACTTCTCACATATGGATTTAATAGTGGCACCTCATATTTATCTGTATACAGAGATTACAATCCTAATGAATCAGTTTATTCTTTAATATCAAAATATAAAGCTGTTATGAAAGGATTTCCAGGATGAAAAAGTCAACCATTGTCCCCTTAATATTTCTTCTGTCGGGCTGCCCCGGTGGAGGTGTACCAGTTTCACAGCAACGTAGTGTTTTTAAACAAGGCGATACTATTTGCTTCACTGTAAATAAAACAGATATTTTAGAGCGTTATAGTATCTACTATTCGCCTGACAGAAAATATACGGTTATTAAAGCAGATGATGGAATCTCTCTAAAATATCCTGACACTTGTTTTAAAATTAAATTAAAGAACGGATATATATATAATATATCTTATTCTCTCAATAATAAAAGCTATTCAGATTCATTCTTTATAGATAACGATGGAAACTATTAATCATGTCATTACCAGCTTATTTATTTTTATATGATGAAAACGGAATGCAGATTCCGGGAGATTGTTCATCTTTAGGCCGTGAAGGTGCCATAGAAGTCATGAATAGTAGTTACGGTGTTAGACAGCCTGTTGATAGCAACACTGGCAGCATGACAGGCTGCAGGCAGCATAATCCCGTAATTGTGCATAAGCAACTTGATAAAGTCAGCCCTTATCTGGCTGTAGCTGTTTGTGAAGGGAAGAGACTGCAAAAGGCAGTCATTAAATATTATGAGACTATAGAGGCAGGGATCGAAGTAGAGATTTATAATATTAATCTGGAAGATGTCGTTATATCCTCTGTAGATTTTACACATGTCTACTATCCCGGTAGTTCATCCCCTAATATGCATGAGGTAGTAGGTTTTAGATTCCGTGACATTGAATGGAATTATGTTAGAGGAAATATTAAACACAATGATGTCTGGATTAAATCAGTAAAGAAAGAACAGCAGCAATAAATAAAGGGGTATCACGCGCCCTCTATTTCATCAATAAATTTTAAACTCAACAATATCAGAACGTGGGTAACTTTTTTGTACCTGAGTACCCATTTCTGATGAAGAACGACGGCTGATGTGTAAAGACGTACGGGTCGATCCTCAATGCTCCAGATTGTTACACGTTGGTTCTCAATAAGGCGCTGTAACTATACATTACTGACAGAACCGTAACCGTATACAGGATCGACCGATTGCAGATACTGAAAAGTTATGCCATAGCCTGATCCCATTTTCCACCCACCCCCAGCACCCTCCCGGCTTCTTACCGTTCTTGAGCATCACATTGTCCAGGTATCCCCTCTCTCTTCAGCACAGGTTTTACTACTTACCCATGCATAAATTGGGGTAAAATTTATCTTCTCATCAGCGCGATGAATCTGGACGATTGATGCGCTGAAAACAATAATGATACTAATAAAAGCTCAGGAGAATAGTATGCCTGAAGTAACGCCTTTTCGGGTGCTGATTGTCGACGACCACCCGCTCATGCGGCGGGGAATTAGTCAATTATTGCAACTGGATCCCGCATTTGACGTAGTCGCTGAAGCTGGCGACGGCGCAAGTGCTATCGATCTGGCAAACCGTCTGGACCTTGATGTGATCCTGCTGGATCTCAATATGAAAGGTATGAGCGGGCTGGACACCCTGAATGCGCTGCGTCGGGACGGCGTCACCGCGCAAATTATTATTCTTACCGTATCGGATGCCGCCAGCGATGTGTACGCCTTAATTGATGCCGGCGCGGATGGTTATTTACTGAAAGATAGCGATCCTGAAGTCTTGCTGGAAGCCATTCGTAACGGCGCCAAGGGGGGTAAAGCGTTTAGCGCTCGCGTTAGCGAATATCTGCGCGAACGTGACCTGTTTGGCGCACAAGAAGATCCGTTCAGCATTCTCACCGAACGCGAGCTGGATGTATTGCATGAACTTGCTCAGGGGCTGTCGAACAAACAGATTGCATCAGTGCTGAATATTTCTGAACAGACGGTGAAGGTGCATATTCGCAACCTGCTGCGCAAACTCAATGTGCGTTCTCGCGTTGCTGCCACCATCCTGTTTTTGCAAACGCGCGGCATGCAGTAATCAATGAGATGCCGGATGACGACGCAGCAGCGTCATATCCGGCCTACAAAGCTCGCACAGGCCCGAAAGCAGCACGCCTTCGGGTAATCTGGACTCTTACTTCTCCTGCGGCGTTAGCTGCTCCATCGCCTGCTTAATGCTGCGTTCTATCACCGCCCGACGGGTATCATTGGCCGGTAATAATTTCAGCATCATCTCCCACGCCGCAACCGCCTCACCAAAGCGCTGCTGTTCAAAAGCGTTAAATGCGTACATGCTGAGAACCCGCACGTTGGCATGCTCGCCGCGCACCAGCTGGCGTAACAGCTCCCCGCCCCTGCGATTATCGTCAGGATCGGATGAACGGGTCAGTGCTTCCGCATAACCCAGCGCCGCATCGCTGTTTTTAGGATCCAGTCGATATGCATTGGCATAGGCTTCAGTGGCCGTACTGGCATTACCGAGTACCATGCCAATACGGCCAAGCATGATCCAACCTTCAACGTTTGTAGGATCGGCTTGTAAACGCGTGCGCAGCCCCAGCGCCAGACGTGTCATATCCTCTTCATTGAGCGGGGCAGCTTTCGGATCCAATGCGCGTTCCAGCAGCGCCGGAGCCTGAGCAGTGGCCTGATGCCAGACCTGAACCTGCTTATAGCTGCCGGTTTCATAATAGCTCACCGCGCCAACGATCAGCGCCACCACGATGCCGGGCACAAACAACCCAAATCCACCGCGCTTGCCATCCGGGATAACGTCATCAGGAAACTCTTCCAGCCTCACCCGGACTCGTCGGCGAGTACGGGCAAAAATAATCCAGCCGCCCAAACCAATCGCTACTACCGGCATCACCCACAAAAGCACTGTAAGCGGCGTCAACGGCGGATCGTAGGTGACGAAGTTGCCGTAGCGCGCCACCATATAATCAACAATTTCTTTCTGGCTTTTCCCTTCCTGCATCAGTTCGTACACTTTCTGGCGCAGGTCGGTGGCAATCATCGAGTTAGAATCGGCGATACTGTTGTTCTGACATTTAGGACAGCGCAGCTGTTCGGTAAGCTGACGGAATTGCTGCTCCTGCGCTTCATCCTTAAACTGCATCACATCGATGGTCGCCAGCGCAGATCCCGAGATAACCAGCATCAGCAGGCCCAGTAAAAATCTCATTGCGCAGCCTCCTTACTGTACTTATCCCACAACGGTTTGATCTCGCTCTCCCACACTCTGGCATTTAAATCACCGGCATGGCGATAGCGAATAATACCTTTACCGTCGATCAGGAACGTCTCCGGCGCGCCGTACACGCCAAGATCCAGACCGAGCATACCGTCACCGTCAAACAGGCTTAATGAGTAAGGATTGCCCAGCTCTTTCAGCCAGACAATGGCTTTCTGACGATCGTCTTTATAGTTCAGACCCACCACCCGCACGCCTTGTGCAGACAGCTGGTTCAGATACTGATGTTCGGCGCGACAGGTCGGACACCAGGTCGCCCAGACGTTCAGCAATACCGGTTTGCCCTGGGTCAGCACATCGACCTGATAATGCTGACCTGGATTCTCCAGCGACTCCAGGCGGAATGTCGGAACGGGTTTGCCGATCAACGCCGATTCCAGATTCGTGGGATCGTCCCCCTGAGCGTTACGCGCCAGCTGCCACAGCAGCGCCGCCGCAATGATCAGAAAAATAATAAACGGAATTAACAGTGCGTTGCGCTTCATACAGCCTCCGACGCATTTTTTTGCACCGCGGCGCGAGGACGCGCGCGCTGACGATAGCGTGGATCAAACAGGCAGAACAATCCGCCCAGCGCCATCAGCAATCCTCCGGCCCAAATCCAGCGAATAAACGGTTTGTAGTACAGACGCACAGCCCATGCGCCGTTATCCAGTTCTTCACCCAGCGCGGCATACAGATCGCGCGTGAACCCGCCGTCAATTGCCGCTTCAGTCATCATCGAGCTGGTGCTGTTATAGAAGCGTTTTTCCGCATGCAGCGTGGCTTCCGGTTTACCATCTCTGGTAACACCAATAATGGCGACACCGCCCCGGTAGTTAGGTCCGGTAATATCTTTCACTTCGCGGAACGTGAACTGATAGTTATGGATACTGACGCTATCACCCGCTTTCATGCGGACATCGCGTTCAACGCTGTAGTTCTGGCTGAAGGCAATACCGACAATAGTAATCGCCAGCCCAACGTGGCCCGACACCATACCCCAATAGCTTGGTGTTAACTTCGTTCCGCGGGAAACACGCAGGAATGCTTCGGACATCGCCAGCACGAATATCCAGCATGCCATCGCCAGCCCTACCACCGTCATAGCGGCAATGCGATCCTCAAACAACCACGGCAACAGCAGCGACAGAACAAGCGTGGTGACAAACGCGATAATCAGTAACGTTTTCAGTTTACGTGGTCGGTCACGGCCCCAGCGCACTAATGGCCCAATTCCCAGCAACAGCGCGAACGGCGCCATCAGCCAGGTAAACATGGTGTTGAAGAACGGTTCGCCAATCGAAATACTGCCCAGACCCAGTTGTTTGTGCACCAGCGGCAGCAGCGTGCCCAAGAGCACCACCAGCATGGCGGCAATCAGCAGAACGTTGTTGCCCAACAGCAGAGATTCACGCGACCACAGCGCGTTGTTTACCCGTGAACGGACCTTGTGACCGCGCACCGCAAACAGCAGCAGGGAGCCGCCAATCACCAATACCATAAAGGCCAGAATAAACATCCCGCGCGACGGATCGGAGGCGAAAGCATGCACCGATACCAACACGCCGGAGCGCACCAGGAAAGTACCTAACAGGCAAAGCGAGAATGCGCAGATTGAAAGCAGCAGCGTCCAGGCTTTAAAGCTGGCACGCTGTTCGGTTACCGACAGCGAGTGCATCAGCGCCGTTCCCACCAGCCATGGCATAAATGAGGCGTTCTCAACCGGATCCCAGAACCACCAACCGCCCCAGCCCAGCTCGTAATAAGCCCATGCCGAACCGAGCACAATACCCAGCGTCAGGAACACCCACGCCGCCAGCGTCCACGGACGCGAAAAACGGGCGAAAGTACTGTCCAGTCGTCCGCTCATCAGCGCAGCAATCGCAAACGCGAAGGCTACCGAGAAGCCGACATACCCCATGTACAGCAACGGCGGATGGAAAATCAGCCCTGGATCCTGCAACAGCGGGTTCAGGTCGCGCCCTTCAATAGGGAAGTTGGGCAACGTACGGGCAAACGGGTTGGAGGTAAAAAGAATAAACAGCAGAAAGCCAACGCTTACCATCCCCATCACCGCCAGCACGCGGGCAACGATGTCCAGCGGCATACGCTGGCTGAATGCCGCAACGGCGAACGTCCAGCCGCTCATCAGCAGCACCCATAGCAACAGCGAGCCTTCATGAGCCCCCCAGGTTGCTGCCACCCGATACCAGACCGGAAGCTGGGTATTGGAGTTACTGGCTACATAGGTGACGGTAAAGTCATTAACCACGAAGGCGTTGACCAGAATCAGGAACGCCCCCATCACGCAGATAAACAGAACCCAGGCAAAAGGCCGCGCGGAGGCCATCATTCGCACGTCGCCGCGCGCTACGCCCCACAGCGGATAGACCGACAGTAGTAACGCCACGCCTAGCGCAAGGCACAACAGCGCATTGCCAATTTCAGGCATCATGACGTTTTATCCTTATAAACACTTTCCGGGCGACGATGGTTTTCCTGCATCGCTTTTTCGACTTCCGGCGGGGTGTAATTCTCATCATGTTTGGCAAGAACCTCTTTGGCCTGCACATGATTTCCCTCGTCCAGTTCGCCCTGAACAACAACACCCTGCCCTTCGCGGAACAGATCCGGCAGAATGCCTTCGTAGGTGACATCAACCACACCTTCGGCGTCATAGATACTGAAATTCACCTTCAACGACTGCGGATCACGCTTTACGCTACCGGGCATCACCATTCCGCCCACGCGCAGGCGCTGACCGACTTCGGGCATCTGCTGCGTTTCGCGCTTACCGTAGAGTATCTCTCCCGGCGTATAGAACAGGTCAATATTAGAACGCAGCGCATAAAGCACCAGCGTAATGGTCAACGCCAGACCCGCCAGTACCGCACAGGCTATCCATAACCGATTTTTACGTCGAATATTCACGCCGCCTCCCGTTGCACTTGCGCCGCACGCATACGCGCTTCTCTCGCCCGCTGCTGCGCCACACCGCGTAAAATTGCGCGATGTTGTAACGCGGAATGCAGTACCAGCACCACCAGCGGGATAATGCTCATCGCTACGGCAAGCCAGACATACAAGGCGTAGCCGCCCATCGCGAAAAAATCACTCCATGATGCAAATGCAGGGGTCATTGGCGGCCTCTTTTTAAGATCAGTTCGCTCACCCACGGGCGGCGTTTTTCCATCATCAAAATCAGGTTACGCATGCGCATCAGCGCCAGCGTGACAAACAGTAACAGGTAGCCGACGATCGCCAGACGCAGCGGCGTACGCATCGCCGGATCGATGCTTTGCTGCATGCGGGTAGAACCCTGATGCAGCGTATTCCACCACTCAACCGAGTAGTGGATAATCGGTAAGTTGACCACGCCAATCAGCACCAGAATACCGGCGGCACGACCTGCCAGACGGCGGTCGTCAAAGGCATGCCACAGCGCAATGGCGCCCACGTAGAGAAACAGCAGCACCAGTTCAGAGGTGAGTCGGGCATCCCAGACCCACCAGGTTCCCCACATCGGTTTGCCCCATGCGGAGCCGGTCACCAGCGCAATAAAGGTAAACACTGCACCAATCGGCGCCATCGCAGCCAGCGCCAGATTGGCCATTTTCATCTGCCAGACCAGGCCGATAAACGCGGCAACAGCCATCGAGGCATAAATGCCCATCGACCAGATTGCCGCCGGAACGTGCAGATAAATAATGCGATAGCTCTGCCCCTGCTGATAATCCGCAGGCGCAAAACCAAACCCCCAGACCCATCCCGTTATCAGTACCACCGCGCTGGCAATCGCCAGCCACGGGATAAACCAGCCACAGATCTGATAGAGCCGAGGGGGCATCGCCAATTGATGAAGTGTTTTCCACATAGTTCAGTCACCAGACTCCATAAATTAAAATCCGTTGTGCCAGAGCGCCTTGCCCGGCCTACACATCTAATTCTCGTTACTGCACGCTTATCCGTAACGCAGCGGCTGTGGCAAACGGGCTTAACGTGGCGCTGCCGACCAGCAACGCCCCCAGAATTGCCATGTACCCTTCAACCGGTAAGTGCATAGAAGCCGCATCCATCGCGGCGGTTGCAAAAATCAGTAAGGGTATGGTGAGCGGGAGCACCAGCACGCTTAACAACACGCCGCCGCGCTTTAAGCCCACCGTCAACCCCACACCCGGCGCACCGAGGAAGCCCAGCGTCGGCGTGCCGAGTAACAACGTCAGCGCCATAATTTTCCAGCCGTACATATCCATGCCCAGCAGCAGCGCCACCAACGGCGAGAGGATCAACAGTGGCAGGCCGGTCACGACCCAGTGCGCCATCACTTTCGCCAGCACCACGGCCGGTAGCGGTAACGGCAGCAGCATCAGTTGCTCAAGGCTGCCGTCCTGCAGATCATCACGAAACAGGCGTTCCAGCGCCAGCAATGATGCCAGCAGCGCCGCAACCCAAATGATGCCCGGCGCAATGCGCGCCAGTAGCTGCGGCTCCGGCCCAATGCTCAGGGGGAACAGCGTAATAACAATCAGGAAGAACCATAAAGGATTGGCGATTTCCGCACTATGACGAAACGCAACTCGCAGTTCTAAACGGAAGATTCGCCACATCATTGCGTTACCCTCTCGCTGGTCAGCGCAATACGTCGCACTTTATCGGTTTCGACATTGAGCGGTTGGTGGGTGGTGAGAATAACAATACCACCCTGCTCTGTATGCTGCGCCATACGCTGAGTCAGTCGTTCAACGCCGTTCACATCAATGGCGGTAAAGGGTTCATCGAGGATCCACAGCCGGGCGCGGGTCAGCCACAAACGGGCCAGCGCCACACGCCGCTGTTGTCCGGCGGAGAGCTGGTTCACCGGGATATCTTCATATCCGGCAAGTCCCGCCTGCGCCAGCGCAGCCAGACACTGTGCAATGTCGCCGTCATGATGGAAGAAACGCAGGTTCTCCAACGCCGAAAGCCGGGTTTTTATCCCCGGCTGATGTCCGATCCACAGCAGTTGCTGATGGTAGTTGTCCCGCACGTGATGCAGCGGCTGCTCTTGCCAGCAAACCTCCCCTGCATCGGGACGCGCCAGCCCGGTAAGCAACCGCAGCAGAGTAGTTTTCCCTGCGCCGTTGCTGCCGGTAATTTGTACCCATTCCCCTGCGTTGACGCGAAATGACAGATTGCTGAACAGTATTCTGTCATCCCGCTCGCAAAGTAATTCTCTGGCTTCAAGCATACCTGGTTATCTACATCCTGTTAAAAGCCCGGTTTGACTTCGCGCATATCAGGCAGTTTGTGCGCTATCCCTTTATGACAGTCAATACAGGTTTGCCCGTCTTTCACGGCCTGGTCGTGCATTTTGGCCGCAACGCCTTTCTGGGCGGTTAAATCCATAAACTCGAAGTTGTGACAGTTTCGGCACTCTTGCGAATTATTATCTTTCATACGCCGCCACTCATTTTGCGCCATCGTCAGACGATGATCTTCAAATTTCTGCGGTGTATCTATCAGCCCCAGTGCTTTCGCGTACAGCTCTTTACTGGCCTTGATCTTACGAATCATTTTCGGGCCCCACTCATGCGGGACGTGGCAATCAGGGCAAGTCGCTCGCACACCACTGCGGTTGTTGTAGTGTACGGTTTCCATGTATTCCTGGTATACCGTATTGCGCATTTCGTGACAGCTAATGCAGAACTCTTCTGTATTGGCCTTTTCCATACCGGTATTAAAGCCGCCCCAGAAAATAATGCCGCCCACAAAGCCGATTAACAACAGCGTGCCGAGCGCCAGACGGCTGGGGCGACGCCACCATTGCCAGACGCGCTTAATCCAGCCTGGTTTACGGTTAGAATTTTCCATAATGACCTCTTATTTCCCGTAACCTTTCGAGGGGGTGAAGGTATTTTCAACAATCGGCGCGGCGTCAGCCTGCGGAACGTGACATTGCAGGCAGAAATAACGACGCGGCGCAACTTCAGCCAATACCTTACCGTCGCTGTCCATAAAGTGCGTCGGACTGATTCGCGGCGCACCGGTAGTGCGATAGCTTTCCACACCGTGGCATTGCAGGCAGCGGTTAGTGTTAGTCGTCACCTGATACCCTTCAACGCTATGCGGAACCATCGGCGGCTGATTCACATAGTTCAGCGGCATGCGCTCTTGCTCTTTCGGCATGCGAATCGCCCCTTCCTGTGTTCCTGAGACTTCCGGTGACTGGCTCAGATCCACTCCATTTGCAGCCCAAACGGCCCCACTGACGACCAGGGCAAGCAGGGCCGTCCATTGACACAGCGTCTTAATCAGGTCATGGCTTTTCATGATTTCGCTCCCGAACTCCATCGTGTTGTTATTGTAAAAACATCCTCAGAACAGACATCCACGCAACGACCGCAGGCCATGCAATCGCGGCTGGTTACCTGCACCGGACTTTGCTCATCCAGCACCGGCGCACGTAGCACATGCGGTTCCGGGCAAACATGAAAACAATCCATACAGCGGTTACATCTGTTACGTTCTTTTGCCGAAACGGTTAATGCCCCTTTGCTTCCCACCACGCTATACAGCGCACCCAGTGGGCAAAGATGCCCGCACCAGCCATGCTCAACGACCAGTAAATCAAATAAAAACAGCGCGAGGATCAGCAGCGCTCCGCTACCGAATCCCATTACCAGGCTCCGTCCAAGCAGAGAGACTGGATTTATCCACTCCCACAACAGCGTACCGGTCAGGGCGGAACCGACCAGGATAACCACCAGCAGGACGTACCGTATATGGCGCGGCAGGGTTGCGGACTGATTCAGGTCAAACCTTCTGCGCAACCAACTGGCTAAATCGGTAACCGGGTTCATGGGACAAACCCAACTGCAAAACAGTCGCTTACCGGCCAGGGCATACAGCACCGTGATGATAGCCGCCCCCGTTAACGCCACCGTCGCCGGCAGATGCCCGCTGGCCAGGCTTTGCAGAGTAATCAGCGGATCGGTGAACGGGATAGCGTCCAGCAACAGGCTGCTACTGTAGTTGCCATGCAGGATCCACACGCCAAGCCATGGGCCGCTGAGGAACATCGCCAGTATCAGAAATTGACTCAAACGACGCAGCAGCAGCCAGCGATGACTCTTCCACCATCCTTTTTTTGCCTGCGCTTCACGCCCGGCATCACGTTTACGATTTGCCATTGTTCCCCTCCAGCCAACCGAAGCGGTAATGGTGTCCTAACTCCCCTTTCGCCAGCGACAGCGGCAGCACTTTTATTGCTGGCTGTTCCAGTACGCAGACTTTTTCGCATTTCCCACAGCCGGTACAGGCATCGCTGTGCACGGTCGGAATAAACCGCGCATGCTTGCCGGTACGCATGTTGCGGTCCAGCTCCAGGGTGATCGCCTCATCGATTTTCGGGCACTCGCGATAGCAAACGTCGCAGCGTAATCCCTGATAGTTGAGACAGTTTTCGTGATCCAGCAGTACCGCCAGCCCCATACGCGAATCGTCAATGGATTCAATTTCCCTGTCCAACGCGCCGCTCGGGCAGACTTTGGCACACGGAATGTCCTCACACATTTCGCAGGGAATATCACGGGCGACAAAATACGGCGTACCGGCCGCCAGCCCGGAGGCCAACGTTGCCAGTTTCAGCGTGTCATACGGACACGCCTGAACGCACTGACCGCAACGTACGCAGGCGCTGGCGAATGCCTCCTCGCTCAGTGCACCTGGCGGGCGCAACCGCACGCCGGTTGCGCGTGCGGTTTGTTGTTGCAACCCCAGCGCCACGCCAACGACGGCCAGCCCGCCCGCTGCGCGAACCATATCGCGCAGAAAGCGGCGGCGGCCATTTTGGGGTTTTGCTGACCGGGACATAACGCGTTACACCTTCGCCAGTTTCACGGCGCACTTCTTGAAATCCGTCTCTTTGGAGAGCGGATCCGTCGCATCCAGCGTCAGGTTGTTCACCAGCTGTGCGGCGTCGAAGAACGGCATGTACACCAGCCCCTGCGGCGGACGGTTACGACCGCGTGTTTCAACAATCGAAATCACTTCACCACGACGGGAAACCACTTTGACCTTATCGCCACGGCGCAGATCGCGTGCTTTTGCATCCAGCGGGTGGATAAACAGCACGGCTTCCGGGAAAGCACGGTGTAGTTCAGGCACACGACGCGTCATACTGCCGGTATGCCAGTGTTCCAGCACACGTCCGGTAGACAGCCACAGGTCATATTCTTTATCCGGCGCTTCAGCAGCAGGCTCAAATGGCAGCGCGAAGATAACCGCTTTACCGTCCGGTTTTCCGTAGAACTTGTAGCTTTCACCTGCTTTCACGTAAGGGTCGTTGCCTTCGCTGTAGCGCCACTGGGTCTCTTTACCCTCAACGACCGGCCAGCGTAAACCGCGCGCTTTGTGGTAATCGTCAAATGGCGCAAGGTCGTGCCCGTGGCCGCGGCCAAACCAGGCGTACTCTTCGAACAACCCTTTTTGCAGGTAAAAGCCCAGCTCGCGGGATTCATCGTTCAGTTGATCCTCAGCCAGTTCAGTCACTGGGAATTTCGTTACTGCTGGCGTAGCAAACAGTACGTCATACAGCGTTTTGCCACGCAGTTCCGGTTTTTGTGCCAGCAGCTCTTCCGGCCACACTTCTTCTGTTTTGAAGCGACGAGAAAATTGCACCAGTTGCCACAGATCCGATTTCGATTCGCCCGGCGCTTTAATTTGCTGACGCCAGAACTGCGTACGGCGTTCAGCGTTCCCGTAGGCGCCTTCTTTCTCTACCCACATCGCGGTCGGCAGGATCAGGTCAGCCGACAGGGCGCTGATCGTCGGGTACGGATCGGAGACGATGATGAAGTTACGCGGATCGCGCCAGCCCGGCATACGCTCTTCGTTGATGTTCGGACCGGCCTGCATGTTGTTAGTACACATCGCCCAGTAGACATTGAGCTTGCCATCTTTCAGCGCGCGGTCTTGCGCCACGGCGTGCAGACCAACTTTTGCCGGAATGGTCCCTGACGGAATATTCCAGTGCTTCTCACAGATATCGCGGTGTTTTTCGTTCGTTACCACCATGTCCGCAGGCAGACGGTGGGAGAACGTACCGACTTCACGCGCGGTGCCGCACGCTGAAGGCTGGCCGGTCAGAGAGAACGGGCCGCAGCCTGGCTGGGAGATTTTGCCAGTCAGCAAGTGCAGGTTATAGACCAGGTTGTTGGCCCACACGCCGCGGGTGTGCTGGTTAAAGCCCATCGTCCAGTAGGAGATGACTTTTTTCTTCGGATCGGCATACAGCTGCGCCAGCTGTTCCAGCTGATCTTTCGGCACACCGGTCATTTCGGCGGTTTTATCCAGCGTGTACTCAGCAACGAAGGCTTTGTAATCCTCAAAGCTCATCGGTTCAGAAGCATCGGATCCCGGGTTTTTCGCCGCTTTTTCCAGCGGATGGGTTGGACGCAGACCGTAGCCGATGTCCGTCACGCCTTTACGCAGGTTAACGTGCTTGCTAAAGAAATCCTGGTTAATCGCATTGTTTTGAATGATGTAGTTCGCGATGTAGTTGAGGATCACCAGATCGGTTTGCGGTGTGAAGACCATACCGTTATCCGCCAGCTCAAAGCTGCGGTGCTGGAAGGTGGAGAGAACCGCGACGTTAACATTAGGATCGGACAGACGACGGTTGGTGATGCGCGACCACAGGATCGGGTGCATCTCCGCCATATTCGCGCCCCACAAGACGAAGGCATCCGCATGTTCGATATCGTCATAGCAGCCCATCGGTTCATCCATACCGAAGGTACGCATAAAACCGACTACCGCTGAGGCCATGCAGTGACGTGCGTTCGGGTCGATGTTATTGGAACGGAAACCCGCTTTAAACAATTTGGCAGCGGCATAACCTTCCCAAATCGTCCACTGGCCAGAGCCGAACATACCGATAGACTCAGGGCCTTTCTCTTTCATCGACGTTTTGAATTTCTCTTCCATCACGTCAAAGGCCTGGTCCCAGCTAATCGGGGTGAACTCGCCTTCTTTGTGATACTTGCCGTCTTTCATGCGCAGCATCGGCTGCGTTAAACGGTCTTTTCCGTACATGATTTTCGGCAGGAAGTAACCTTTGATGCAGTTGAGCCCACGGTTAACCGGCGCATCCGGATCGCCCTGGCATGCCACAACACGCCCTTGCTGCGTTCCGACCAATACGCCACAGCCCGTCCCGCAAAAACGGCACGGGGCTTTGTCCCATTTAATGGCTTCTTGCTGACCGACTACCGCGCGGGCAACGCCCGGCACGCTTAACCCGGCAGCCGCCGCAGCGGCCGCAACGGCGTTAGCTTTCATAAAGCTACGACGACTGAGTTTCATGGTGTTTCCTCACCTTGCTCATCCTGCTGGTGATAAACCAGCGACACCGCCAGTACGCCCGCAACGTTGCGTACTGACTCAATTGTTTTCATTAGCGTTTCACTTTGCTCAGCTTCCACCACCACAATCAACTGACCACTTTCCACATCGCTGAGTGCAACTTCGCAACCGGGAAAGGAACGCAACTGCGTGGCGATATCGTTGATATGCTGGCTTTTGGCCTGAACGACCAGGCTGCAGACCTGCCAGTTATTGTCCATGGTTGTACTCCGCGTTAATGGCTGATACCGGGCAGATAGCGACACAGGCGCCACATCCGTTACAGTCCTGATTGTCGAGCTGCGGCTGATAAATGCCGGACAGCGTGGGACGAAAGGTTATTGCCATGGGCTCACAGCTATCCTGACAGCGGTGACATTCAACTGACTGATGTGCGAGACAGTTTTCCCCAATCGTAAAATTCAGATCCCATGCCCTGGTGTGGCGCGGAAGAAAAAGTGATTCGGGACAGGCTTCTGCGCAGGCATAGCAAAAGCTGCACTCGCCGTGTTTGAAATTTACGCTCGGGTAACCACCCTGGCCTCGCTGCAGGATGTCGGTTTCGCACGCCTGGATGCAGACGTCACAACGGAGGCAATGAGCCAGAAAGTGAGAGTCTTCCTTGCTCCACGGCGGACGGATCCCTGCGCTGGCGTTTCGCCAACTGCCTGTCAACATACCTCGACGGGATAAATCAACCATGACATTGTCCTTCCATAATGACGCCCTCCCTCGGCGGGTTGAACGACATAAAAAACTGCACTATTTATGAGTAGTTATTTTTAGCCGTAAGATATTTCAGGATGTGTTAGAGGTGCATACCCCAATTGGGGTAAATGCTGTTGCCGGATCAAAGGAGTGTTGAGTTGGCGGGAAAAAATGCGCTTTTGCTCACATTTCAATGAGTTATATAACCATGTATATAACGAATTATTCAAAAAGACAAAGATCTCGATATTAGGATAATTCCTGGAATATATCGCTACCTTGATAGTAAACCTCTATCTAATACACTTTAAATATAAGCAAATCCAGATTAATAGATTATCCAAATATGTTAACCTGCTACAGACTCGTTCATAAGACAGAAGAAAGGAAACACTGTGAACAATAAGATGAAGACAATTGTCCCTGCCGTACTTTTCGCCGCCTTTGCCAGCACCTCTGCATGGGCTGCCAGTAACGAAACCGCCGCTCAGCCGCTGGAAAAAGTCGCCCCTTATCCCAAGGCGGAAAAGGGTATGAAGCGCCAGGTTATCCAGCTTACCCCTGAGAAAGATGAATCTACTCTGAAAGTAGAACTGCTGATCGGACAAACGCTGGAAGTTGACTGTAACCAACACCGCCTGGGCGGAGAACTGGACAGCAAAACGCTGGAAGGTTGGGGATATGACTACTATGTCTTTGACAAAGTTACGTCTCCGGTTTCAACCATGATGGCCTGCCCGGACGGTAAGAAAGAGAAGAAATTCATTACTGCGCATCTGGGTGATGACGGCATGTTGCGTTACAACAGCAAGCTGCCGATTGTGGTCTATACCCCGGAAAACGTGGACGTTAAATACCGTATCTGGAAAGCGGAAGACAAAATTCAGGACGCAGTCGCGCGCTAAGTGAGAATGTGCCGGATGGCGGCGTACCGCCTTATCCGGCCTACAGACGCATGAACCATGCCGGATAAGCGCAGCAGCGCCATCCGGCATTTTATTTTACAGCGCGATATCCGCGACGGCTTTCTGTTCAGGCTGCGGTTGTGCCTGAGGTTTCAGCTGTGGTTTCGGCGCTTCATCAGCAACCTGCGGCTTGTCATATTTCAGACCCAGAACCTCACTGGTGTACTGCAGCTCTTGTTCCGTAGCCTCAACGTTACCGTTCAGCTTAGTACCATAAGACGGAATAATGGTTTTCAGCTTCGCCTGCCACTCGGGGCTGGCTACTTTATCTTTAAACACTTTTTCCATCAGATGCAGCATAATCGGTGCCGCGGTTGATGCGCCCGGAGAAGCTCCCAGCAGCGCAGCAATCGTGCCTTCTTTATCGCTGACGACTTCAGTGCCCAGACGCAGCACGCCGCCCTTCTCCGCATCGCTTTTGATGATCTGCACACGCTGGCCGGCCTGCCATAAACGCCAGTCTTCTTTTTTCGCCTGCGGATAGTACTCTTGCAGCGCAGCAAAACGGTCGTCGTCGCTGAGCATCACCTGGCTCACCAGATATTTCACCAGATCGAAGTTATCCAGACCCACGTTGACCATCGGCATAAAGTTTGAGGTGGTGGTCGAGCTGAGCAGATCCCACAATGAACCGTTTTTCAGGAACTTGGTGGAGAATGTCGCGAATGGCCCAAACAGCACAACGCGCTTGCCATCAAGGATACGGGTATCGATATGCGGTACGGACATCGGCGGCGCGCCAACGGAGGCCTGGCCGTACACTTTCGCCAGGTGGCGATTGACCACATCCGGGTTTTCTGCAACCAGGAACTGCCCGCCAACCGGGAATCCGGCATAGCCTTTCGCTTCCGGAATGTCGGTTTCCTGCAACAGCTTCAGCGCAGCGCCACCGGCACCGATAAAGACAAACTTCGCCTTGATATCATGTTCCGCTTCGTTATTTTTCAGATCGGCGACTGTGACAGTCCAGCTATTGTCGGCATTACGCTTAAAGCCACGAACTTCAGTGCTCAACTGCAGTGCAAAGTTGGGCTTTTTCTGCAATGAGGTAATCAGTTGGCGGGTGATTTCGCCGTAGTTCACGTCAGTACCAATCTCGGTACGCGTTGCTGCGACTTTCTGCTGCGGATCGCGACCTTCCATGACCAGCGGCGCCCACTCTTTGATCTGCGCGTGGTCTTCGGAATAGCGCATACCACGGAACAGCGTGCTCTGCTGCAGTGCGGTGTAACGGGCACGCAGGAAGTTCACGTTCTCGTCACCCCAGACAAAACTCATGTGCGGAACGGTGGTGATAAACGAGCGTGGTTCATGCATTACGCCATTATTGACCTGATAGGCCCAAAACTGGCGGGAAATCTGGAAGGCTTCGTTAATTTCGACTGCCTTTTCAATGCTGATGCTACCGTCGGCCTTTTTAGGCGTGTAGTTCAGCTCCATCAGTGCGGAGTGGCCGGTTCCGGCGTTATTCCAGCCGTTTGAGCTTTCCTGCGCTACACCATCCAGTCGCTCAACCATAGTCATTGACCATTGCGGCTCCAGCTCCTGTAAATAGGTTCCCAGCGTGGCGCTCATGATGCCGCCGCCAATCAACAGTACATCCGTTTCCTGCTCTTCCGCCGCTTTCGCTTTTGCCGCCATCGAGACAACATTCAGCCCAACGGCCATGGTGAAGAGCATGGCAGTCACTTTTTTCATAATGTTAATGCCTTACTTTTAGTATCGCTTTTTTGCTTTTAATGCAGGTGAAAATCGAGCGGCACCAACGGTAACACTTAAGTAAAAATAATTAAATAAAGTTTATAAATTATATTTAATTTTTAAAAATGTTATTAATACGTTGATAGTTTATGCGGTTATTGACAATCATTTCTGGAAACCGGTCCATCTGACGGGTACTATGCTGCGCTTTGCTATTCACCGCACGGATGCCTGTCGGTCTGCTGTATCAGGCCATTTTTGACCTGAGTGTAACTATGTCTGCAACTCAACATTCTTCTGCCGCAGTCGCTGAACACGCGACCCGTGCCGTGCTCCGCCAACCCCGTCTGCTGGTTCGCGAAACGCTGGCCGGTGTGGTAACCGCCCTGGCGCTGATCCCGGAAGTGATCTCGTTTTCCGTGATCGCAGGCGTTGATCCTAAAGTCAGTCTGATCGCCTCCGTCGTACTGTGCCTGGCGATGTCTTTTTTAGGCGGTCGTCCCGCAATGGTTACCGCCGCTGCAGGATCGGTCGCGCTGGTGATTGGTCCGATGGTGCATCAACACGGCGTGCAATACATCCTGCCTGCAGTGGTGCTGGCCGGGATGATTCAGATCCTGTTTGGTGTATTGGGAATGGCACGTCTGATGCGATTCATCCCTACGGCCGTGATGACCGGCTTTGTTAACGCGCTGGGTATATTGATTTTCTTTGCCCAGGTCCCGCATTTCTGGGGCAAAAGCCTGCTCATCTGGGGGCTGTTTGTCCTGACGCTGCTGATTGTGCTGTGGGTTCCGCGGTTTATTAAAGCAATTCCCGCACCGCTTATCGCCATCGTGCTGCTAACCGTGTTCACTGTCACCAGCGGGCAACTGTTACCGACCGTCGGTGATGAAGGTTCAATGAGCGGCGGCCTGCCGGGTTTCACCGAGTTGTTGGTTCCGCTCAACCTGCAAACGCTGGCGATTATCTGGCCCTGCGCGCTGAGTATCGCTTTTGTTGGTTTGATGGAGTCGCTGTTAACCGCCCGTCTGGTGGATGACCTGACGATGACGCCGTCGAATAAGAATCGCGAGAGTGCCGGGCTGGGGATAGCCAATATTCTGGCCGGATTTTATGGCGGCATCGCCGGGTGCGCGATGATTGGTCAAACCATCGTTAACGTCGAGATGGGCAAAGGACGCAGCCGCGTCTCGACGGTTGCCGCCGGACTGGTATTGCTCCTGTTAGTCACTGGGTTAAGCGAAGTGATGGCAGAAATACCCATGTCGGTGCTGGCGGGAATTATGGTGATTGTGGCGGTAAAAACCTTCAGCTGGCACAGCATCCAACCCGCCACGCTGACGAAACTCCCCGTCACTGAAACGCTGGTGATGCTGGTGACCGTCGCTGCCACGGTCTCAACCGGCAACCTGGCGATTGGCGTGGTTGCCGGGGTGATGACGATGCTCATTCTGCCGCGTATCGTCAGACGCAAACGGGCGACTACATCAGAAACAGCGTTGCCAGACCGAGAAAAATAAAGAAACCACCAGTATCAGTGATAGCGGTTATCATGACGCTCGAGCCGACCGCCGGGTCGCGCCCGAGCTTCACCATCGTCATCGGAATGATAACCCCCATCAACGCCGCCATCAGTAGATTGAGCATCATCGCCAGAGTCATCACACCACCGAGCGCCATATCATCGTACAGCCACCAGGTAATGCCGCCCATAATCCCGCCCCACACGAGGCCATTGATTAGCGCCACGCCCATCTCGCGCAGGATGAGAAACGTCAGGTTCCCCGGCTGAATATTTTGCAGCGCCAGCGCGCGGACGATCATAGTGATAGTTTGATTCCCGGTATTGCCGCCGATACCCGCCACAATCGGCATCAACGAGGCCAGCGCCACCAGTTGCGAAATCGTATGTTCAAAACCGTCGATCACCCGCGAGGCGATAAAGGCGGTACAGAGGTTAACGGCCAACCACGCCCAGCGGGTTTTTACCGCTTTGGTAACAGGCGCAAAAACGTCCTCTTCGGCGCTTAAGCCCCCCATTCGACGCAGATCGGTGTCGGTTTCTTCATAGACCACATCGACGATCTCATCGATGGTTAAACGGCCCATCAGTTTACCGGAAGGGTCAACCACCGCGGCACTAACCAGGTTGTCGCGTTCGAAGGTACGCGCAGCGTTTTCGGCGATATCTTCAGGAGAAAAGGTGAGCGGGTCATTTTCCATCACCTCGCTGACTTTTCGCTGCACATCATTGAGCAAAATGCAGGTTAGCGTCAGTTCGCCAACCAGCACTTTATTGCGATCGGTCACGAAAAGTTTATCGGTGTTCTCCGGCATTTTCCCCAGCCGCCGCAGGTAGCGTTGCACCACTTCCAGCGTCACGTCCGGACGCACGGTGATGACCTCGAACTCCATGATCGCGCCGACGCTATTCTTCTCATAGTGCAGCACCTGGCGGACGCGCGTCCTCTCCTCTGCCGGTAACGTCGCCAGCAGACGACCGGTAAGGTTACGAGGCAAATGTTGAACAAGGTAAATCTGTTCATCAATATCGAGGTATTGCAGCGCATCCAGCAGCTCGCGGTCGCTCATCTCATCGATCAGGTCGTCCCAGACGTTTTCAGACGCCTCAAGCAAGACGTTACCGCGCTTTTCATTTTCGACCAGTCGCCACAGGGCGTGGCGCTCTTCTGAGGGCAAAGCTTCGAGGGTATCGGCAAGGTCAGGCGGTGGCAGGTGAGCCACCAGCGCCCCTACCTCAGCAATATCGTCGGCTAACGTACCGACGTCATATTGCTCAGCCAGGGTAAGCTTGCCCAACAGCGTTGAAATAATGGCTTTATCAGTGGTCAGCAGCCAGATGAGGCGCGCACGCTCTTCATCACGCAGTCTGGCGCTGTTTTTGTTTATTACGGACATTAATCATAAATCCATGATATGAAATATCATTAATCATGATGCCGATTTATGTAAATAACAATAAACAGTGCCGCCGGGTGGCTAAAAAACCGGCGGCACGAAGGTTCAGGCTGTGCGAGCCACCGCGTCGCGCGAGGCGGCGTCACGTTCATCGCCCAACAGTTCACTCAACTGTCCGTTACGCATTTCCAGCAGACGATCGGCGTGAATAAAATAGTGATCGTCGTGGCTGATGGCGAAAATGGTTTTCCCCATTTCCTGCATCAAAGGCAATAGCACCTGATAGAACTCCCGGCGGAAATGGGGATCCTGATCGGCAGCCCATTCATCCAGCAGAATGATGTCGCGCTCCTCCGCCAGGGCCAGTAGCAGCGCCACGCGTTTCTTCTGCCCTTTCGACAGCTTCAGATTGAGGATACGACCATCGCTCAGCTCCAGCTTATGACCCATCTTCAGATGTTCCAGCCACTTCGCGACCAGCTGCGGATTAGCCTCTTTACCTTCCGGCCCCAGCAGTTTGTCGAACAGCCAGACGTCGGTAAACACGGCAGAGAATAGCTTGCGGTAGTCTTCCGGTTTTTCAACGGCAACGGCCTTACCATCAAGCAATATTTCGCCTGACTGCGGCTGGTATAGACCGGTCAGTAACATCGCCAGCGTAGATTTCCCGCTACCGTTGCCGCCAATCAAGAAGATCAGTTCACCGCGATGAATCGTCAGATTCACCGGCCCTACGGAAAACGCATTATCCTGATAGTGGAAAACCACGTTGCGCAGCTCCAGCGTTTGCCAGTTGGGAAACGCGGTTGGGCGTGGGAATTCGGCCTTAAAAGGTGCCAGTGCGAATTTATTCAGTTTGTTGAACGCCACCTGCGCGGTAAGCAGCGTCGGCAGCGCGCCAACGGCAGAGAGCAGCGGCGTTCGCAGGAATAACAGCGTCAGAGAATAGGTCGCTGCCACGGCGGTATCAGCCCATCCCAGACTGTTAGCCATCCAGAACACCAGGCCAATGGCACCCAGCATCATAATGTTCGACCAGTTAACCGCGCTCAGGTGGAAGGTATCGGCACGGATAATATGGTGGCGATACTCTTTGGCATCCGGGACGTACATCTGATTAAAGATATGCTCGGCGCGCTCGCGGTTAAGCGTCAGCTCTTTGCGCCCTTCCAGCACCGTCTGATAATCGTTGTACAACTTGTCTTCAGTTTCGCGCAAGGTGGCCATGTGTTTATACACCCGCGCCACCAGCACAAATCCGCCCCAGATGGTGATTGCCATCCAGATTGCCGTTACCAGCAGCATTTTGGTCGACAGCATCGCCAGATACGCCGCCGATCCGATGGTCAGGATAATCCCCTGTACCAGTTCAGGCAGACGAACAAAGGCGATGGTGATGTTGCGGATATCACTGGTTAAACCGGCCAGCAACGAGGCGCTGCCAAGCTGTTCAATACGCTCGACGTGAGTATCCAGAATTCGTTTGATAAATTCGCTACGCAGGCGGTAGACAAAGTGGTGACCCAGCGTGGTCAACGCCAGCTGAGAACCGAGGGTGACAACCATCAACAACAGCAGCAGGCCAAGAAACTCCGGTAGCACCATCAGCGTGGTGTCGACCGTTTCGATCAAGCGCTGGTTGATAAACGCAATCAGCCCAATCCCCAACGCGGCGCTGGCGAGGCTGAGCGCCATCACGCTGATAAATGGCCAGCGATACTGCCGCCAGACAAGAAGTAAAAGTTCCATGCACACAACCCGGACAAGTAATAACAGCCCGCAGTTTAAACATCTCTTCGCTGACAGCAATAATAATTCTTATTTTTATTCTTTTTTACCCGCCAGACGAAACGTCAGGTTGTAACGACAGTCTCCGGTTAATGGGTGATACCCTGTTTTAAGCGGCTGGATCCCATGATAAAACAGCCGCGAATTACCGCCCCACACCACGACATCGCCGTGTTCCAGCAGTAAACGCTTTAAAGGGTCATTACGGCGCAAGCCGCCAAATTGAAAGATGGCTGGTAGCCCCAGCGATACAGAGACAATCGGCGCCCGCAGGTCGGGCTCGTCTTTATCCTGATGTAAGGACAGTTTTGCCCCTGGCGTGTAGCGGTTAATCAGGCAGGCATCGGGTTGAAAATCAGCATAGCCCGCCGCCGTCGCCGCCTGTTGGCACAGATCAGCGAACGCATCCGGCAGTGGCGGCCAGTGCGTGCCGGTGAGTGGATCAAACGGAGAATAAAGATAGCCATGCTGATCCGTCGTCCAGCCCAGATGGCCGCAGTTGGTCATCGCCACCGACATTGTATAGCCGCCGGGCGTCACCATCTGGCGAAACGGCGACTGTCTGGCGACAGCCGCTATCGCCTGCAGTAAAGAGGGCGCAGAGTCAAAAGCGAAACGTCGCAGAATAACCGCACCTGACGCCAGCGGCTCCTGCCAGGGTTTCGCATCCGCAAAGAGATCGAGCATTATGTTTCCTCGCCAGTAGTTTCCCGTTGCAGTAACTGCGCCTTGCGCGCAATACCCCATCGGTAGCCCGAAAGTGCGCCATCGCCACGGATCACCCGGTGACACGGAATAACAATCGCCAGTTTGTTGGCCCCACAGGCACTGGCCACCGCGCGCACCGCCTTCGGTTTGCCGATGGCGCTGGCCAGCTGTTGGTAGCTCACTGTTTCGCCGCACGGAATTGTGCGCAGCGCCTGCCACACCTGCTGCTGAAATGCGGTGCCCCGGATATCCAGGGGTAGCGATAGCGACGCGTCACGCGAATTGATCGCGACGATCACTTCGCGCACGCGCTGCTGAAAATTGGCCTCTGCAGGAACATCCTGCGCAGCGGGAAACAGCGCATGAAGATCCGCAACCAACGTAGCGTCATCATCGCCAAGCAAGATCGCGCAGATACCCCGCTCGCTTTCCGCCACCAGACAACGGCCCAGAGCGCAATCTGCGAGGGTATAGCGTACAGAAACGTTGTCGCCACCTTTACGAAATTGCTTTGCCGTCATGCCTAATGCTTGATCGGCTTTGCGGTAGTAGCTGCTGCTGTCGGGGAATCCGGCATTGAGAATCGCCTGTGTAACCGGAACACCTTTCGCCAGGGCATCACGCAGACGGCGAGCACGCCATGATTGTTGCCACACTTTCGGGGTCATGCCCGTCGTGGCTTTGAACAGACGATGCAAGTGATACGGGCTCATTGCCACCTGCTGTGCCAGCTCGTCCAACGTAAGAGGTGACTCTTGCTCCAACAACTGACAGGCGCGGGCAATTTTATCCAGCCGATGCTGTTGCGCGCTGTCTTTATCCGGCTGGCAGCGCTTACAGGGGCGAAACCCGGCATCCTGTGCCTGCTGGGCATCGGCGAAAAAACGGACATTTTTGCGCAGCGCATGTTTTGCCCGACAGGACGGACGGCAGAAAATACCGGTAGTCTGGACGGCAAAAACAAACTGACCATCGGCGTCAACGTCGCGATCCACAACGGACTGCCAACGGTCATCGTCAGTGATGCGTAAACGATTTTTCATTTCGGACTCCTTTGTTAAGCATAGCGCTTAGCCTCAGTGTGTCCCCATCGTCGGGCATAAAAACCCGCAATCTTGCTTTTTAATTATTTTCGCTGACCAGAAAACTATTAAACTGCGGCGACATCCAGGTTTTAAACCCCTCACCCTCTTTCACAATCATATAGACCGCCAGCCCTTCACGACGCACGACTTCTTTGGCCTTTTCCGGGCCGAGCACCATCAATCCTGTATCCCAGCCATCGGCTTCCAGCGCCGTTGGCGCAATCACCGTTACGGATACCAGATTATGTTCGATCGGGCGACCGGTTTGCGGGTCGATAACATGGGAAAGGCGCTTACCGTCCAGCTCATAATAGTTCCGGTAGCTGCCGGAGGTGCTAATGCCATGCCCATTAATGTCGACAATCGCCTGCACCGCGTTTTCACGATCGGTGGGTTTCTGGATTGCCACTCGCCACGGATGCCCTTCAGCATTCATTCCCCTGCTGTTCAGCGCACCACCAACGGAAACCAGATAACGGGCGATCCCCTCTTGCTCCATCAATCGAGCCAGATGATCGGCGGCGTATCCTTCGCCAACGGTTGAGAGATCAACATACAGATCCGGCAAGTCTTTTTGCAGGTAGTTCTGATGCGCTTCATTCACGACTTTCAGATGAGAAAGCCCGGTTTGCGCTTTTGCAGCGTCAATTTGCCCCTGGGTGGGAATATGCAACGGCTGCTGATCCGGGCCAAAGCCCCACAGGTTGACTAACGGCCCCACGGTGATATCCATGGCCCCATCGGTTTTTGCACCAATGCGTAGCGCCGAAGTCACGATATCCGCCATAGCGTCATTAACCGGCCACGGCGACAGACTTTTCGACAGGTTAAAGCGCATTAACGCAGAATCGTTTTTATAGGTGGAGAGCAGTTGATCATCGGCATCAAGCTGAGTCTGGATCTTAGCCTGCAGTTCCCTTGCACGTTTGGCATCTACGCCTACCATACTGACCCGCCAGAAAGTGCCCATCGTTTTACCTTCCAGAACCGTGGCAGGAATTGTGGTCTGAGCAGGTTTCGAGGCCTCATCGCACCCGACAAAAAAGATGGTCACAGCCAGCAGTGCTGCGCGATAAAAATTCATTTCCATACGTAATTATCCTCATGCGAACGGGCGCAAGAGTACACCAAAAATCGTTGTTTGTACGGCGGAAAAACGACATTAAAAAAGGCCCCGCAGGGCCTTTTAACGACATGAGCGCAGATTAGAACTGGTAAACCAGACCCAGCGCTACGATGTCATCGGTAGCAATGCCAGCATCACGGGTGAAGTTGTTGTCATCCAGCAGGTTGATTTTGTAATCAACATAGGTAGACATATTTTTGTTGAAGTAGTAGGTTGCGCCAACATCAACATATTTCACGATATCCTGGTCACCGTAGTTGGTGAAACCATTGCTGATGTCTTTACCTTTTGACTGCAGGTAAGCGACGGATGGACGCAGACCGAAATCGAACTGGTACTGTGCCACAACTTCAAAATTCTGTGCTTTATCCGCGAAGCCATATGCAGCAGTCGGGTTGCTACCATTAGAGGTACCGAAACGGGTTGCGTTATAGGACTGGGAGTACTGTGCTGCCAGGTAAACGTTGTTAGCATCGTATTTCAGACCACCGGTATAAACCGTTGCACGGTCACCGCTACCGTACACGCCAACAGCATTCTGATCAGCAGTACGTTTAGACGTCGTGATAGCACCACCGACACCAAAGCCAGCGCCGATATCATAGGTCACAGATCCGCCGTAACCGTCGCCATTCTGGGTCAGCAGGCTACGACCACCTACGTTTTCACCGCTTACGCTGCCGTTTTTACCCTGGTACTGCAGGGCAAAGTTCAGGCCATCAACCAATCCGAAGAAGTCAGTGTTACGGTAGGTCGCATAACCGTTACCACGCTGCTGCATGAAGTTATCAGCACCGTAGGTGTCGCCGCCGAACTCCGGCAGAACGTCGGTCCAGGACGTTACATCATATGTCACGCCATAGTTACGACCGTAGTCGAAAGAACCTGCATCAGCGAATTTAAGACCCGCGAATGCCACACGCGTCCAGGCGTCGTTGCTCGCTTCACTCTGGTTACCCTGAATCTGGTATTCCCACTGGCCGTAACCGGTCAGTTGGTCGTTAACCTGAGTTTCGCCTTTGAAGCCGATACGCATGTAAGTCTTGTCACCATCATCACCTTTGTTGTCGGAGAAATAGTGCAGACCGTCGACTTTACCGTACAGATCTAATTTGTTGCCGTCTTTGTTATAAATTTCAGCCGCATTCGCTGCGCCTGCTACCAGCAGTGCTGGTACCAGGAGGGACAGTACTTTAACTTTCATGTTATTAACCCTCTGTTATATGCCTTTATTGCTTTTTTATGCCACTGCATACTGATTAAGGTCATTAACCAGTCGGCAACTTCATTCTCCGCAAAAACACAGAATAATCCAACACGAATATGATACTAAAACTTTTAAGGTGTTTCATTTATCGGTATAGATGTTTCAAAATATTAATATGAGGGAACTTTTTTAAAATCAAAAAACAGACAAAATAAGCACAAATAATCAAGAATCATTTTAATGATCTTTAAAATCAATGCATTACACAAAAAAATCTTATAGCACTGAATGACAAAACAAAATCTTCACTCGCAACTAAAATAGACCCGCTATCATCATTAACTTTATTTATTACCGTCATTCATTTATGAATGTCTGTTTACCCCTATTTCAGCCGAATGCTCTGCGTTCGGTTTTTTTTTACCCTTTTTTACACAAAACTTACCTTTCCGTGCTACCGATGAAAAACTATAACGACTATTAACTATCTCGGGCGTCACGATCAGATATAAGTTTGATAAATAATTTCTTGTTATTTAATGCTAAATGTATACATTCCGTACAAATATTTGTACCCGCCTTTATCTTCTGTACACCTTTGCATCGTAATGGCTGCAACAAAATCAGGCGCAAAGAATGCAGGCCAGGCGGCGTGGTGTAAGTGTGGTAATTCATACATTACCCTTTATACTGCCCTTTCATCTTTCGCGTCGTTTAACAGGTCATAAACACGAATGAGTCAGTCTGACACAACGGTTTCCACCCGATTCTCCCTGTTGCCAGGAAGTATTACCCGTTTCTTCTTATTACTGATCGTTGTGCTGTTGGTGATGATGGGTGTTATGGTCCAGAGCGCCGTCAACACCTGGTTAAAAGATAAGAGCTATCAGATTGTTGATATTACCCATGCCATTCATAAAAGGGTCGATACCTGGCGATACGTGACCTGGCAAATCTATGACAATATTGCCGCCTCAACCAGTTCGCCGGGTGCAGAAGGGCTGCAGGAAACACGTCTGAAACAAGACGTCTATTATCTTGAGAAGCCGCGCAGAAAGACTGAGGCGCTGATTTTCGGCTCGCATGACAGTTCTACATTGGAAATGACCCAGCGCATTTCAACGTATCTGGACACGTTGTGGGGCGCGGAGAATGTCCCATGGTCAATGTATTACCTGAATGGCCAGGACAACAGCCTGATCCTAATCTCAACGTTACCGCTGAAAGATCTGACCTCTGGTTTTAAAGAATCGACGATTGGGAATATTGTCGATTCCCGGCGCGCTGAGATGCTGCAACAGGCTAATGCGCTAGATGAACGTGAAAGCTTCTCTTCACTGCGCCGTCTGGCCTGGCAGAACGGGCATTACTTCACGCTACGCACGACCTTTAATCAGCCAGGACATCTGGCAACGGTTGTCGCCTTTGACCTGCCGATTAACGACTTGATCCCGCCCGGTATGCCGCTGGACAGTTTCCATCTGGAACCTGATGCCACCTCAACGACCGAGCACCTGAATGAAAAAGAGTCGCCTGACAGCGTCAGCATTAATTTCAACAACAGTAAAATTGAGATCTCTTCGGCGCTAAACTCAACGGATATGCGGCTGGTGTGGCAGGTTCCGTTTGGCTCATTGCTACTCGACACATTGCAAAGCATTCTGCTACCGCTTTTGCTGAACATTGCGTTACTGGCTCTGGCGCTGTTTGGCTATACCACCTTTCGCCACCTCCCTGCCCGTTCCACCCAGGTGGCGCCAAATCTTGCGGCAAATAATGAGTTGCGTGTTCTGCGCGCAATCAATGAAGAGATTGTTTCCCTTCTGCCGCTGGGATTACTGGTACACGATCAGGAAGCAAACCGCACGGTTATCAGCAATAAAATTGCCGACCACCTGCTGCCGCATTTAAATCTGCAAAATATTACCAATATGGCAGAGCAGCATCAGGGAGTGATTCAGGCCACCATCAATAATGAACTGTATGAAATCAGACTGTTTCGCAGCCAGATCTCCCCGAGAACGCAGATCTTTATCATTCGTGACCAGGACCGCGAGGTGCTGGTCAATAAGAAGCTGAAACAAGCGCAGCGGCTGTATGAGAAAAACCAGCAGGCCCGCGCGGCCTTTATGCAGAATATTGGCAACGCGCTGAAAGACCCCGCGAAAACGCTGGCTGCTAATGCCGCCGCGCTCAATACACCAGACAGCCTGAAACTGGCCAATCAGGCCGACGTTCTGGTGCGGATGGTGGATGAAATCCAGCTAGCCAACCTGCTGGAGAACGATGCCTGGAAAGGTGAATCCACACTGTTTTCCGTGCAGGCATTAATTGACGACGTGGTTCCGGAAGTTCTGCCGGCCATTAAGCGTAAAGGGCTGCAGCTACTGATTAAAAATCACCTAAGCGCCCATGACGAACGCCGTGGCGATCGCGATGCCTTGCGCCGTATTTTGCTGCTGTTGATCCAATATGCGGTAACCACCACGCAGATAGGTAAAATCACGCTGGAAGTCGACCAGGATGAGTCAGAGGCTGAACGCCTGACCTTCCGCATTCTGGATACCGGGGAAGGCGTCACATTAAATGAAGTTGATAATCTCCATTTCCCATTCATTAATGACACGCAGGGCGATCGGTATGGCAAAGCCAACCCGCTGACGTTCTGGCTGTGCGATCAGTTAGCCCGCAAGCTTGGCGGACACCTGAATATTAAAGCACGGGAAGAACTTGGAACACGTTACATCGTCCATGTTAAAATGCCGCTGCACGATCAACATGCTGATAGTGAAGAGCGCCTGTTGGATGACGTCTGCGTAATGGTTGATGTCACCTCAAATGACGTACGGAGCATTGTATTACGTCAACTGGAAAACTGGGGAGCAACCTGCATCACGCCCGATGAACGGTTGAATAGTCAAGAATATGATCTCTTTTTAACGGATAATCCGTCTAATCTTACTGCCTCGGGCTTGCTTTTAAGCGATGATGAGTCTGGCGTACGGAAAATTGGCCCCGGTCAGCTGCGCGTCAACTTTAATATGAGCAATGCTATGCAGGAAGCTGTCCTTGAGCTGATTGAAGAGCAGCTGGCACAAGAAGAGTTCCAGGAACTCCCCCTCGGCGGAGATGAAAACGCCGAACTTCATGCCAGTGGTTACTACGCACTCTTTGTAGACACAGTACCGGATGATGTTAAGAGGTTGTATACTGAGGCGGCTATCAGCGATTTCGCTGCATTAGCCCAAACGGCCCATCGCCTGAAAGGCGTGTTTGCCATGCTTAATCTGGTACCCGGCAAGCAGTTATGTGAAGCGCTGGAACATCTTATTCAAGAGAAAGATGCTCCAGGTATAGAAAAATACATCAGCGACATTGACGTTTACGTCAAGAGCTTGCTGTAGCAAGGTAGCCCAATACATGAACACTATGAACGTAATTATTGCCGATGACCACCCGATTGTACTGTTCGGTATTCGTAAATCACTTGAGCAAATCGAGTGGGTAAATGTTGTCGGCGAATTTGAAGACTCCACTGCACTGATCAACAATTTGCCTAAGTTGGATGCGCATGTGTTGATTACCGACCTCTCCATGCCGGGAGATAAATACGGTGATGGGATCACGTTAATTAAATATATCAAGCGTCATTTCCCGAGCCTGTCGATTATCGTTCTGACCATGAACAACAATCCGGCTATCCTGAGCGCGGTACTGGATCTCGATATTGAAGGGATCGTACTGAAGCAAGGTGCGCCAACCGACCTGCCAAAAGCACTGGCCGCGCTGCAGAAAGGTAAGAAATTTACCCCGGAAAGCGTGTCTCGTCTGCTGGAGAAAATCAGCGCCAGCGGCTATGGCGACAAACGTCTGTCACCGAAAGAGAGTGAAGTTCTGCGCTTGTTTGCCGAAGGTTTCCTGGTTACTGAGATCGCCAAAAAGCTCAACCGCAGCATTAAAACCATCAGTAGCCAGAAAAAATCGGCAATGATGAAGCTCGGTGTGGAAAACGATATCGCACTGCTGAATTACCTCTCCTCCGTGACGCTGAGTCCGTCAGACAAAGAATAATTCTTTATCACGTCAAAATGCCTGATGGCGCTGCGTTTATCAGGCCTACGAACACACAGCATCGTGCACGTTTCGTAGGCCGGATAAGACTAACGCCGCCATCCGGCTCTTTTATTCCCTATCCCCGCGTTTTTCTCACTCTTTCCGCATAGACCGCCAGCGTTTGCTTCAATACGTCTAAGGTCACCGGCTTGGACAGACAGCTATCCATACCTGATTCCAGACAACGCTGCTTCTCTTCGGCAAGCGCGTTTGCCGTTACCCCCACAACAGGCAGCGTTAACCCTAGCTGGCGGATACGCTGCGTCAGGCGATAACCATCCATATTTGGCATGTTGACGTCACTCAGCACAATGTCGATATGGTTTTTGCTGAGTACATTGAGCGCATCCACACCGTCATTCGCCGTTTTACACTGATATCCCAACGATCCCAGCTGATCGGCCAGTAAGCGCCGGTTGATAGGGTGATCGTCAACAACCAGGATCATCATGTCATCGTTCGTCGCACCGGCTTTATCCGGGGCTGGCAGCGCCGTGGAGAGATCTTCACTCCCCAGCTCTACACTGTATATATGCGCCAACAGCGCAGGCAGTTCGTGCGGTGACGCCACGCTGTGTACCCATTCTCCAGGCTTTCTTTCCAGCGGAATGCCAATATGGCGGCGGCAGAAAATCACCGCAGCCCGTCCCTGCCACGCCTGTTCCAGCACATCGTCAGCCACCAGCAGGTCATCCGCATCGGGCTGTTGTCCCTCATATCTCAGCACCGTCATCCCGTTACGCGTCAGGCTGGATTCGAGAAAATGGTACAGTGACGCATTACGTACTGCCAGCCAGCAACGCGTGCCAGCCAATCCTTCAACACCCTTTTTCAGCGGATACTGTGCGCCATACAGCGGAATACGTAGCGTAAACTGACTCCCCATTCCCGGCTCGGAATCGACGGAAATATCCCCATCCATCATGCTGATCAGTTTTTCACAAATCGCCAAACCGAGTCCCGTTCCCTGGAAATTACGCTGTACGCCAGTCCCCACCTGGAAGAAAGGATCGAACAACCGAACCACCTCTTTGGCAGGGATCCCTACACCGGTATCACGCACTCGAATGCTCAGGTAGTCGCCGCTGCACTGCACGTGCAGCACAATACAACCGGTATCGGTAAACTTGATTGCGTTACTCAGCAGATTAGAAATCACCTGTTGTAAACGCATCGGATCGCCATTCAGCGCCACAGGCACATCCGGGTCGATAAAGCAGTACAACCCCAACTGCTTGCGGACCACCAGCGGCAAATAGTTAGCCGTAATATGGTTCATGACTTCACGCGGTGAAAACTCTCGCGGCTCAATCTTCAGCTGTTCAGATTCAATTTTTGAGAAGTCGAGAATATCGCTGATAATTTTCAGCAGCAGACTGGAAGAGTTATTCATCGCCGTTACCAGACGATCCACCCCACTCGGTAACTCTTTGGTTTGCAACAAATCAAGGTTACCGATAATGCCATATAGAGGTGTACGTAGCTCATGGCTCACCGTCGCAAGGAACATCGATTTGGACTGGCTGGCCTGTTCCGCCGCCTGCGCCATCTCCTGCAACGACTCTTCCATTTTAACGCGCGCACTGACATCAACCAGGACACAAATTGCCACGTTTTCATTGCGATAGCGCGAGTGCACAAAGCTGATTTGCAGATTGGTATTGTTGCTGGTCAGCACATCAACAAAATTGACCTGTTGGCCGCAAATAATTTGCGTTAACCGCTGACGGTCTTCATGCGTCAGCATGTTCAGATAGGTGTGCGCCAGTTCGTTACTCAGGATGTTAATGCCATCCATCGTGCGCAGAATACAAATACCCACCGGCGCAGAAGCTACGATTTTACGGTTAAACTGCTCATGTTCTTCCAGACGCTGAGCATCGCTTTCCGCTGGAATAAAAATGCGCCGTTCATACATGCGCGTGAGCATAAACAATGCCGCGCCGACCAGCACGTTCAACAAGATAGCGTTCAGGATCATCATGCGGATCCGCTCCAGCACCAGATCGACCGGTACGGAGTACACGATGCTCAGGGAGGACGGAGGCAGATTCTTCTTCAATACCAGCTCGCGGAAACCCGGTGTGTAACCAAACCAGGAGCGTTCCTGCATCCAGTGGGGCTCAGCCTTAATATTCCCTTCAGGGCCAGTGAGAGAAATTAGCGCATGCCCATTTTCGTCGAGGATGGTCACGCCCATCGGTAAACTGCCCGGCGTGAAGAAATTCTCCATGCGAATTGGCTGCTCTACGCCCAACAGCGCCTGGAGGCGATTGGCGAGGTAAACCGGCGTCAGCGCATAGAAATACCCTACTCCCGGACGTGGCCCCTGGCTGATCCAGAACAAGTTGTTGCCATTTTCGTCTTGCGTAGCATTACGATACTTAATAATGCGCTCATGCAGCGCCTTCAGGGCCTCGTCACGTTCAACGGGCATATCACGCAAACCGAAATTGGCCATACAGAGGTTGTCGCTGCCGATCAGGAACACTCGATTTAAATCATAGGCGGCGGAAAAGTTGTCGCGCCAGTAGCGCATAAACCATGCCAGTGATTCCAGAGAACCTCGCCAGGCGTTGCCCATGACAGAACAGTCGGAGTCGGCAAACAACGGCTCAAAATTAGGCACGACGGTTTTATCATCTCGCGCCCGCAGCGACATCACACCGTTTTCCGCCGTTAAGCGATTCTCGGCAATATATTTCAGCTCTTTAATGACATCAGATGTGCGCTGAATGTAGCGCTGGGCCTGATCGGAGCTGAGATTAAGCTCCTGATGGATCTCAGACTCTCGCTGGTGCAGCGCATTCACAATGTAGAACACGGAAGCAAACGCAATCAGACACCAGATAACGAGCGCCAACGCTCTGAACAGGTAGCGTGAGACTTTTAGGGTTGAATGAACGGAAGCAAGGTATTTCAAAGGGGCGAAGCTCCGCCTCAGGGCATTAATAGAGTGTGGTTAAGGTAGCGGTAAATGTCTTTTGTCGCAATGCCATTAAAAAAAGGGCCGGATTTCTCCGGCCCTTTTTATAGCGTCTTAATTACTCGTCAGCGTCATCCGCTGCTGCATCGTCATCGCTTTCCGCTTCAGGTGCGATATCCTCGTCACCTTCAGCTGCGCTTCCGTCGATGGAGTCGAGCTCTTCATCATCAACCGGTTCAGCAACGCGTTGCAGACCCACGACGTTTTCGTCTTCCGCAGTACGGATAAGGATCACACCCTGGGTATTACGCCCTACCACGCTGATTTCCGACACGCGAGTACGTACCAGCGTACCTGCGTCGGTGATCATCATGATCTGGTCGGTATCTTCAACCTGCACTGCGCCAACAACGGAACCGTTGCGCTCGGTAACCTTGATGGAGATAACGCCCTGGGTCGCACGAGACTTGGTCGGATACTCTTCCGCCGCCGTACGTTTACCGTAACCGTTCTGAGTAACGGTCAGGATCGCACCTTCACCGCGCGGAACGATCAGCGATACCACGCTATCTTTTTCCGCCAGCTTGATACCGCGTACACCGGTCGCGGTACGACCCATTGCACGGACAGCATCTTCTTTAAAGCGCACTACTTTACCTGCCGCAGAGAACAACATGACTTCGTCACTGCCAGATGTCAGATCTACACCAATCAGTTCGTCGCCTTCGTTCAGGTTAACCGCAATAATACCGGCAGAACGCGGACGGCTGAATTCGGTCAGCGCCGTTTTCTTCACGGTGCCGCTGGCGGTTGCCATGAAGACGTTCACGCCCTCTTCGTACTCACGTACTGGCAGAATTGCGGTAATACGTTCGTTAGCTTCCAGCGGCAGCAGGTTGACGATTGGACGTCCACGCGCGCCACGGCTTGCTTCCGGCAACTGATAGACCTTCATCCAGTACAAACGACCACGGCTGGAGAAGCAGAGGATCGTGTCATGGGTGTTGGCCACCAGCAGGCGGTCAATAAAGTCTTCTTCTTTAATGCGTGCTGCTGATTTACCTTTACCGCCACGACGCTGCGCTTCGTAATCGGTTAACGGCTGATATTTCACGTAGCCCTGATGAGACAAGGTTACGACAACATCTTCCTGGCTAATCAGATCTTCGATGTTGATGTCAGCGCTGTTCGCGGTGATTTCAGTACGACGAGCGTCACCGAATTGTTCACGAATCAGCTCCATCTCTTCACGGATAACTTCCATCAGACGATCGGCGCTGCCCAGAATGTGCAGCAGTTCAGCGATCTGTTCCAGCAGCTCTTTGTATTCGTCGAGCAGTTTTTCGTGCTCAAGGCCAGTCAGTTTCTGCAAACGCAGATCCAGAATCGCCTGGGCCTGCTGTTCAGTCAGGTAGTACTGACCGTCACGCACGCCAAATTCCGGCTCCAGCCATTCAGGACGCGCGGCGTCATCACCGGCACGCTCCAGCATGGCGGAAACGTTGCCCAGTTCCCACGAACGCGCAACCAGCGCAGCTTTCGCTTCAGCCGGGGTCGGCGCGCGGCGGATCAGTTCGATAATCGGATCGATGTTCGCCAGCGCAATCGCCAGCGCTTCAAGGATGTGCGCACGGTCGCGGGCTTTACGCAGTTCAAAGATAGTACGACGGGTAACGACTTCACGGCGGTGACGTACGAACGCGGCAATAATATCTTTCAGGTTCATGATCTTCGGCTGGCCATGGTGCAATGCAACCATGTTGATACCGAAGGAAACCTGCAGTTGGGTCTGGGAATAGAGGTTGTTCAGAACCACTTCCCCGACCGCATCGCGTTTCACTTCAATCACGATGCGCATACCGTCTTTGTCAGACTCGTCACGCAGCGCGCTGATGCCTTCAACGCGTTTATCTTTTACCAGCTCGGCGATTTTCTCAATCAGGCGCGCTTTGTTTACCTGATACGGAATTTCGTGAACGATGATGGTTTCACGACCCGTTTTGGCATCCGCTTCGACTTCCGCGCGTGCGCGAATGTACACTTTACCACGACCGGTACGGTAGGCTTCTTCGATACCACGACGACCGTTGATGATCGCGGCAGTCGGGAAGTCCGGACCCGGAATATGTTCCATCAGCCCTTCAATGCTGATGTCTTCATCGTCAATATATGCCAGACAGCCGTTGATCACTTCGGTCAGGTTGTGCGGCGGAATGTTGGTCGCCATACCTACCGCGATACCGGACGAACCGTTCACCAGCAGGTTAGGAATTTTGGTCGGCATGACGTCAGGAATTTGTTCGGTGCCGTCATAGTTGTCGACGAAATCAACCGTTTCTTTTTCCAGGTCAGCCATCAGCTCATGGGCGATTTTCGACATACGGATTTCCGTATAACGCATCGCCGCTGCGGAGTCGCCATCGACAGAACCAAAGTTACCCTGACCATCTACCAGCATGTAGCGCAAGGAGAATGGCTGCGCCATACGAACAATGGTGTCGTAAACGGCGGTATCACCATGAGGGTGGTATTTACCGATTACGTCACCAACGACACGGGCAGATTTTTTATAGGCTTTATTCCAGTCGTTGCCCAATACGTTCATGGCGTAAAGTACGCGACGGTGAACCGGTTTCAGGCCATCTCGGACGTCCGGCAGCGCACGGCCAACAATGACCGACATCGCATAATCCAGATAGGAGCTCTTCAGCTCTTCCTCAATGTTGACCGGTGTAATTTCTCTCGCAAGGTCGCTCATCTAACCGCTATCCCTCTACTGTATCCCGGATTCAAAGGTCGCAAATTATAACACATCCGTGCAGATTCAGGTAAATGGATTCCCCCTGACAGAGGCTTTATTCATCCCGTCAGGCTGATATACTCATTTGCATCGCAAATTTAGGAGTAGAAGCCCCAATGAATGCCGAAAAACCTCCGGTAGCTCACAACGTTGACCATGAAGAAATTGCCAAGTTTGAAGCAGTCGCGTCACGCTGGTGGGATCTTGAGGGTGAATTTAAGCCGCTGCACCGCATTAACCCACTGCGTCTGGGCTATATTACTGAGCGCTCAGGCGGCCTGTTTGGTAAAAAGGTACTCGACGTCGGATGCGGCGGCGGTATTCTGGCGGAGAGTATGGCGCGCGAAGGCGCCACCGTCACCGGACTGGACATGGGTTTTGAACCGCTGCAGGTAGCGAAACTGCATGCGCTGGAAAGCGGTATCCAGGTAGAGTACGTACAAGAAACCGTCGAAGAGCATGCGGAAAAGCATGCACATCAGTATGACGTTGTCACCTGCATGGAAATGCTGGAGCACGTGCCAGACCCACAGTCAGTGGTCAGAGCTTGCGCCAGGTTGGTCAAACCGGGTGGTGAAGTATTTTTCTCCACGCTTAACCGCAACGGCAAATCCTGGCTGATGGCGGTGGTCGGAGCGGAATATATTCTGCGCATGGTGCCGAAAGGCACGCACGATGTGAAAAAATTTATTAAGCCTGCTGAATTATTAGAGTGGGTTGACCAGACCGTACTGAAAGAGCGCCATATGACCGGCCTGCATTACAACCCCATCACCAACACCTTCAAACTTGGCCCGGGCGTTGATGTGAACTATATGGTACATACCACCGCCAAGGTTGATTAACCGCTCCAGTAGGCCGGATAAAGCGTGCAACGCCGCCATCCGGCATGCTTACTGGAACCATGCCTGATGACGTTTCGCTTATCAGGCCTACAAATCCTGTGCCAGATCATAAGAACTTTCCTTGCCTTAGATGAAGAAATCAGCACTCGATCAAATTTTCTATTTTTTTTCTCAATTATTGACATCCCCGCCAGGCCTTATAAGACGCGCACTTAGCGATTATCACCCTTTTGCAACCTCAATTTAACCTCAAAATCAACTCTTGTGCTGAAAAGAATCCCTACTAGAATACTCACCATATAGCGTCTATTTTATCAAACAACCCCTACATATAGTATTTATCCACAGACTTAGTCACAACATGACTCTGTGGATAATATGGGGGATATTTTTTCTTTCACGGACAGGTAAAAAACCACATGAATCAGAGTCTGCTGGTGACAAAGCGTGATGGTAGTACAGAGCGCATCAATCTCGACAAAATCCACCGAGTTCTGGATTGGGCGGCAGAAGGACTGAATAACGTATCGATTTCTCAGGTCGAGCTGCGCTCCCACATTCAGTTTTATGACGGAATCAAGACCTCCGACATCCATGAAACAATCATCAAAGCAGCCGCCGACCTGATCTCCCGCGAAGCGCCGGATTATCAGTATCTGGCTGCCCGTCTGGCGATTTTCCACCTGCGTAAAAAAGCCTACGGTGAGTTTGAACCGCCAAAGCTGTTCGACCATGTCGTGAAAATGGTTGAAATGGGCAAATACGACAATCATCTGCTGGAAGACTACACGGAAGAAGAGTTCAAGCAGATGGACTCGTTCATCGTACACGACCGTGATATGACCTTCTCCTACGCTGCGGTGAAGCAGTTGGAAGGTAAATATCTGGTGCAAAACCGTGTTACCGGTGAGATCTATGAAAGCGCACAGTTCCTCTACATTCTGGTAGCGGCTTGCCTGTTCTCTAACTATCCGCGTGAAACACGTCTGCAATATGTAAAACGTTTCTACGACGCCGTTTCTACGTTCAAAATCTCGCTGCCGACGCCAATTATGTCCGGCGTGCGTACCCCAACGCGTCAGTTCAGCTCCTGCGTACTGATCGAGTGCGGCGACAGCCTGGACTCCATCAACGCAACCTCCAGCGCAATTGTGAAATACGTTTCTCAGCGTGCCGGTATCGGCATTAACTCTGGTCGCATCCGTGCGCTGGGGAGCCCGATTCGCGGCGGTGAAGCGTTCCACACCGGCTGTATTCCGTTCTACAAGCATTTCCAGACTGCGGTGAAATCCTGCTCTCAGGGGGGCGTACGCGGTGGTGCAGCCACGCTGTTCTACCCAATGTGGCACCTGGAAGTTGAAAGCCTGCTGGTCCTGAAAAACAACCGTGGCGTCGAAGGCAACCGCGTTCGTCACATGGACTATGGCGTACAAATCAACAAGCTGATGTACACCCGTCTGCTGAAAGGCGGCGACATCACCCTGTTTAGCCCGTCCGACGTCCCGGGTCTGTATGACGCGTTCTTCGCCGATCAGGATGAGTTCGAGCGTCTGTACACCCAATATGAAAACGACGACAGCATCCGCAAACAGCGCGTAAAAGCAGTTGAGCTGTTCTCACTGATGATGCAGGAACGTGCCTCGACCGGTCGTATCTACATTCAGAACGTTGACCACTGCAACACCCATAGCCCGTTTGATCCGGTTGTCGCGCCGGTACGCCAGTCCAACCTGTGCCTGGAAATCGCCCTGCCGACCAAACCGCTGACCGACGTTAACGATGAAAACGGCGAAATTGCGCTGTGTACACTGTCCGCATTTAACCTGGGCGCTATCGAAAGTCTGGACGAACTGGAAGAGCTGGCTGTACTGGCGGTACGTGCGCTGGATGCGCTGCTCGATTACCAGGATTATCCGATTCTGGCCGCCAAACGCGGTGCGATGGGTCGTCGTACGCTGGGTATTGGCGTGATCAACTACGCTTACTGGCTGGCGAAAAACGGTAAACGCTACTCTGACGGCAGCGCCAATAACCTGACTCACAAAACCTTTGAAGCGATTCAATATTACCTGCTGAAGGCTTCTAACGAGCTGGCAAAAGAGCAAGGCGCATGCCCATGGTTTAACGAAACCACCTATGCGAAAGGTATTCTGCCGATTGATACCTATAAAAAAGATCTTGATGCTATCGCTAACGAACCGCTGCATATGGACTGGGAACAGCTGCGTGAATCTATCAAGACTCACGGCCTGCGTAACTCCACGCTGTCAGCCCTGATGCCGTCCGAGACCTCTTCACAGATCTCCAACGCCACCAACGGCATTGAACCGCCACGCGGTTACGTGAGCATCAAAGCATCGAAAGATGGGATTCTGCGTCAGGTCGTGCCGGACTACGAACACCTGCACGACGCATACGAACTGCTGTGGGAAATGCCAAACAACGACGGCTATCTGCAGCTGGTAGGCATCATGCAGAAATTTATCGATCAGTCGATTTCCGCCAACACCAACTACGATCCGTCGCGCTTCCCGTCCGGAAAAGTACCGATGCAGCAGTTGCTGAAAGACCTGCTCACCGCCTACAAATTTGGTGTTAAAACGCTGTATTATCAGAACACCCGTGACGGTGCGGAAGACTCTCAGGACGATCTGGTGCCGTCCATTCAGGACGATGGCTGCGAAAGCGGCGCATGTAAGATTTAATCTTTTGCCGGGTGGCGTAGCGCTTACCCGGCCTACAAATTAATTCGCGGTATTGTAGGCCGGATAAGCAAAGCGCATCCGGCAGTACATTCCAGACAGGATTCACATCAATGGCATACACCACTTTTTCACAGACGAAAAATGATCAGCTTCTGGAACCGATGTTCTTCGGCCAGCCGGTGAACGTCGCCCGCTACGATCAGCAAAAATATGACATCTTTGAAAAACTGATCGAAAAGCAGCTCTCTTTCTTCTGGCGTCCGGAAGAAGTCGATGTTTCTCGCGATCGTATCGACTTCCAGGCATTGCCGGAACATGAAAAACATATCTTCATCAGCAACCTGAAGTATCAGACGCTGCTGGACTCCATTCAGGGACGTAGTCCTAACGTCGCGCTGCTGCCGTTAATCTCGATCCCTGAACTGGAAACCTGGGTGGAAACGTGGGCGTTTTCTGAAACGATCCACTCCCGCTCTTACACCCACATCATCCGTAATATTGTTAACGATCCGGCGGTGGTGTTTGACGATATCGTCACCAACGAGCAAATCCAGAAACGCGCAGAAGGCATCTCCAGCTACTACGACGAATTGATCGAGATGACCAGCTACTGGCATTTGCTCGGTGAAGGCACGCATACCGTTAATGGTAAAACGGTTGTCGTAAACCTGCGTGAGCTGAAGAAGAAGCTGTATCTGTGCCTGATGAGCGTGAACGCGCTGGAAGCGATCCGCTTTTATGTCAGCTTCGCCTGCTCTTTCGCCTTCGCCGAACGTGAACTGATGGAAGGCAACGCGAAAATTATTCGTCTGATCGCCCGCGACGAAGCCCTGCACCTGACCGGTACTCAGCATATGCTGAACCTGCTGCGCAGCGGCGTGGACGATCCGGAGATGGCGGAAATTGCCGAAGAGTGCAAACAAGAGTGCTACGACCTGTTCGTACAGGCCGCGCTGCAGGAAAAAGAGTGGGCAGACTATCTGTTCCGTGATGGCTCAATGATTGGCCTGAACAAAGACATTCTGTGCCAGTATGTTGAGTACATCACCAACATCCGTATGCAGGCTGTTGGACTCGATCTGCCATTCCAGACACGTTCTAACCCGATCCCTTGGATCAATACCTGGCTGGTGTCTGACAACGTCCAGGTTGCGCCGCAGGAAGTGGAAGTCAGCTCTTATCTGGTCGGCCAGATCGATGCCGAAGTCGATACTGACGATCTGAGTAACTTCCAGCTCTGATGGGCCGCGTGACTCTGCGCATCTCTGGCACGCAGTTGCTGTGCCAGGATGAACACCCTTCCCTGCTTGCCGCGCTCGAGTCGCACGATGTTGAAGTCGAATATCAGTGTCGTGAAGGCTACTGCGGCTCCTGCCGTACCCGCCTGGTGGCGGGACAGGTTGACTGGATTGCAGAACCGCTGGCCTTCATTCAGCCCGGTGAAATATTGCCGTGCTGTTGCCGGGCAAAAGGCGATATTGAAATAGAGCTGTAGTGTTTAGTGAACTTCATGCGCGGAGACCAGTACCACGTCTCCGCGTTTTTTCATCTGCATGATATACAACGCCCCGGCCAGTACCACCAGCAGCGCCCCCACCAGATAAATCGCCCGATATCCCACACCCTCGACCATCATCCCCATGATAAACGCGCCGATTGCCATTCCTGCATCCATCGCATTGAAAAACAGCGAATTGGCGATACCAATTTTATGGGGTTCCACCGAACTAATAATTTGTGTCTGAAATACGGGTGTGACCGAACCATAACCGATGCCAATTAATCCACCGGAAATAATCATCATAATGCTACCGTTAGTATAGCCAAGCGCCACCAGCCCGACTGTGAAAGCCAGCAAACACGGATAGACCACGTATTTCGGCCCTTTTTTATCACAAACATTGCCGGTAAAGGTTCGACAGATCATCAGGCAAATGGCGTAACACAACAGGAAATTACTGGCGGCGGCCATCAGATCGAGCTCGCGCGCATACAGTGCGAGAAAAGCGGAAACGCCCGCGTAGGAAAAGGTCATGAAAAACGTCACCATCGCGAAAGGCAGTGCGGCGCGATCAAACATTGCCGCAAATCCCAGCTTCGGTTTTGAGCCGTCAGAATGACGGATAACCGGCGGTACGGCGACAATCAATGACAGGATAATACCCAGTACGGCAACCGCGCTACACAGCCAGAATGCTGTGGTAAAAGCTCCCCAGCGTGCCATGTTCAGCCCTACCCACGGCCCCACAACCATTGCCAGTCCCATGGCTAACGAGAAAAAACTGATGCCCTCCCCACGTCGGGAGGCCGGTATCAACCGCGCGGAAATCGTTCCTTTTACCGTGGTAATAACGCCAAATGTTACACCATGAAGCACCCGAATCAACAGCAGTGATTCAATTGAGTGGCAAACAGGATACAGCGCAGTGACCACCAAAAAGGCCAGAGAAGAGAGCACCAGAATTGTTTTATTCGAATATTTTCCTACCCATTGTCCCGCAAACGGGCGCACAACAATTGCGGCCCCCAAAAAGAAGGTGACTAATAATCCGGCCTTATCTGGAGTGGCATGCAGGCGATCCGAAATATAGATCGGTAACAGCGTGAGCAGGACATAAAAAACAAAAAATATAATAAAGCTGATTATCGTTATTGCCCAAAAATCTTTCGTCCACAGTTTTTCTTTCATATTCGACAACCTGTCCAGACGGCGCACGCAGGCAACGCTCAGCTCAACTGAACTACGGACAGGTGCGTCGAAGTGTGATTTTACGGTAGACCGCAAGTATAAACAGGTCCATTATATTAGAGAAATTAATCGTTTTAATATTGTTGATTAGAGGGAACTAATGACACTAACCCAGATCCACGCCCTGCTTGCCGTACTTGAGTACGGTGGATTTACCGAAGCCAGCAAGCGGCTGTACATGACCCAATCCGCCGTTAGCCAGGCAATTTCAGCGCTAGAGGAAGAGCTAGGGGTTGATATTCTTATCCGCGAACGCCGCAAAGACATTCAACTTAGTCCGGCCGGGAGTCGGATCGTTTCGCACCTGCGGACGATCGTGTCTGAAACCAACGCGGTGAAAGAGATTGCCGAGCAGGAGCGACAAAACCCGGCCAGAACCCTGCGTATCGGCTGCTTTCCCAGCGCCTGTGCCTGCATTTTGCCCGGCATCATCCACCACTTCGAACAGCACCACCCGCATATCAAAATTATCCCTTATGAAGAAAACAGCACGGCAATCGTTGATTCCCTGCGCAGTGGGGATATCGATGCGGGATTTGTGCATTTCCCGGTAAATGGCATGTACTGCGTACCGGTGTATCGCGACAAATTTACCGTTGTAGTTCCTGAAAGCCATCCGCTGGCGGCCAATAGCACGATTTCAGTGGAACAACTGGTTGGAGAACCGCTCATTATCAGCAAAGGTCGCTATGAATTAAGCATCATGGCGCTATTTAAAGAGAAGGGGATTGAACCGGTCATTAAATACGAGTTTAACCATCCGGATACCGCGATGAGCTTTATTCGTCAGGGGCTGGGTATAGCATTATTACCGGAATTAACGCTGAAGGCGGTTGGTGGGAAAGTACGCTCAGTCGCGCTGGAACCAACGTTCTATCGACAGATATCCTTACTGGCAAAAGAGCCGCCGGTGGACGGCAGCCCTTTATTTCTCCTGCAGGCATGTATGGAAACGTTGACAGCAGACGGCCTTATCTAGCAGTTAAAACGTTCATCCATTAAGGCCTGTGACCGGAGGTGCATCACAGGCCTTACGCCATCACTCTTTATTCAAGAATTTCACTGCTTTGTCGGGAAAGTCGGTGAACAGCCCGTCAACGCCCGCCTTGTTATAAAGAATGTCATACAGCTGGTTTACGTCAGTGGTGTAATCCGGCAGTTGATCGGCGCGAACGGTATAAGGATGCACCACCATCTTACTCTGATGTGCGTCCTGCACCATGCCAGTTAACGAGATATTGCCCTTCTTCGACTTCTCATCAATCAGCATGTGGTAGTCCGGCCCAATGCCGTCCGCATACTGCGCAACCTGCTTCATGGCACCCGGTTTAAACATCCAGTCGTAGTTGTAATTCACCCAACTGCCGTCCGGCTTTTTCTCCTGGGTTTCATTCCAGTCAGTGTACGCAATCAACTGTACCAGATTGAGATCCATCCCCATCTTCGGTTCCAGTTCATTTTTAATGCGCTTCAACTCTGCAACATCAAAACACTGTAGATAGACCTTGTCGTTCTTGTCGGTATACCCGTACTTTTTCAGTACTTCCAGTGTTTTAGCCGCAATGTCCTTCCCTTCCTGGTGATGGAACCACGGTGCTTTCATTTCCGGGTAAATACCTATGTTTTTACCGGTGGAATGATTTAATCCCTGAACAAACTCAATCTCTTCTTCGAACGTGTGCACGCGGAAATCAGATTTACCCATCGGGAAGCGCCCTGGGTAGGTCTGGACCTTTTTGCCATTTTCGATATCGAAGCCTTCGGTAAATTTCAGCGATTTAATTTCATCCAGCGTAAAGTCGATGGCGTAGTAACGCCCATCTTTACGCGCACGATCCGGAAAACGCTCGGCAACATCGGTGACGCGGTCAAGATAGTGGTCATGCAGGACGACCAGATGGTCATCCTTGGTCATAACCAAATCCTGCTCCAGATAATCCGCACCCTGGGCATAGGCCATCGCTTTTGCTGGCAACGTATGCTCCGGCAGATAACCGCTGGCGCCACGATGCGCAATCACGATTTTATCTGCAGCAACCGCTGCACTGCTGACCACCATACCTGCGAGCATCAGCGCCACGCTGAGGCTTTTCAATGTGGTTTTCATCTATTAGCCCCCGTTACGCTTCAGTTCCATCTCTTCGTGATGGCGTTTTTCGCCAATCATGACGACTACCAGCAGAATAACCGCCAGCACGCTACCGCCAATCATCACCATAAAGCCGCCGTCCCAACCGAAGAAGTCAACGGTGTAGCCAACAATGGCGCTCGCGGCCACAGAACCACCGAGATAACCGAACAGACCGGTAAAGCCAGCCGCCGTTCCCGCCGCTTTTTTCGGTGCCAGTTCCAGCGCGTGCAGACCAATCAACATTACCGGGCCGTAGATCAGGAAGCCGATGATGATCATACAAGCCATATCCACGTTCGGGTTGCCTGCCGGGTTCATCCAGTAAACGATGGTTGCAATAGTTACCAGCGTCATAAAGAACACGCCGGTCGCACCACGGTTACCACGGAAGACTTTATCCGACATCCAGCCGCACAGCAGCGTGCCCGGAATACCCGCATACTCATACAGGAAGTAGGCCCAGGATGACTTGTCCAGTGCGAAATGCTTCACTTCTTTCAGGTAGGTCGGTGACCAGTCCAGGATGCCGTAACGCAGCAGATAAACAAACACGTTAGCGATAGCGATGTACCACAACAGTTTGTTCGGCAGTACGTACTGCATGAAGATCTGCTTCGCAGTCAGCTCTTCTTCCGCTTTCTCGGTGTAATCGTCCGGATAGTCGTTCTTATACTCTTCGATAGGCGGCAGACCACAGGACTGCGGCGTATCACGCATCAGGGCAAAAGCAATCAGCGCGACGACGATCGCACCGAAAGCAGGCATATACAGCGCCGCTTTCCAGTCATTGAACCAGGCCATACCCAGCAGGAACAACAGCGGAGGCAGACCGCCACCCACGTTGTGCGCACAGTTCCAGACGGAAACAATTCCTCCACGCTCTTTCTGCGACCACCAGTGCACCATAGTACGGCCACACGGCGGCCAGCCCATCCCCTGGAACCATCCGCAGAGGAACAGCAGCACAAACATAATAGCAATACTCGATGTCGCCCACGGCACAAAGCCCATGAACAGCATCACTGCGGCGGCCAGAATCAGACCGGCTGGCAGGAAAACGCGCGGATTCGAGCGATCCGAAATGGACCCCATGATGAATTTCGAAAATCCGTAAGCAATGGAGATACCGGACAACGCAAAACCCAGATCGCCACGCGAGAAACCTTGCTCAACCAGATACGGCATCGCAAGGGCAAAGTTCTTACGTACCAGATAGTACGCGGCATAACCAAAGAAAATCCCCAGAAAAATCTGCCAACGTAATCGACGATATGTCGGGTCGATCTCCGCTGCAGGTAAACGCGCCGTGTGTGACGCTGGTTTAAAAATGCTCAACATAGTGTAGCCTCCGTGGCCGTCTTTCATTCGAAGTAAACACTGCAGTTCGTCATTACTACCCTACCGCTCCCAGTGTGGCCGCGATGTTAAGGAAAGATACATAACAAAAATGTGAAACGCAGCACATATTGTTACAGATTTATGACAAATGTTCATAAAGGCGCACGAAATCACGTTTCATTTTCGAATAATGAGCGATTATGCGCGAAATCAAACAATCCATGTTTTTTATGTGGCTAAATGATAAAAAACGAACTGTGAGGAAAAACAATGAAAACTCGCGACTCGCAAACAAGTGACGTGATTATCATTGGTGGAGGAGCAACAGGTGCAGGGATCGCACGTGACTGTGCGCTGCGCGGGTTGCGCGTCATCTTAGTGGAACGCCACGATATCGCCACAGGTGCGACCGGGCGCAACCACGGTCTGCTGCACAGCGGTGCACGCTACGCCGTCACCGACGCTGAATCTGCCCGTGAGTGCATCAGCGAAAACCAAATTCTGAAACGTATCGCCCGCCATTGCGTTGAGCCAACGGACGGTCTGTTTATCACCCTGCCGGAGGATGAGCTGTCCTTCCAGTCCACCTTTATTCGCGCCTGTGAAGAGGCAGGGATTCGCGCAGAAGCGATTGACCCTCAGCAGGCACGTATTATCGAACCTTCTGTGAATCCACAGCTGATTGGTGCAGTAAAAGTACCAGACGGCACGGTCGATCCTTTCCGCTTAACAGCAGCTAACATGCTGGATGCGCGTGAGCATGGCGCGGTTATCTTAACGGCGCATGAAGTGACGGGAATGATCCGCGAAGGCGCAACGGTTTGCGGCGTTAACGTGCGCAATCATCTGACAGGCGAAATGCAGTCCCTGCATGCACCGGTTGTCGTCAACGCCGCTGGGATCTGGGGTCAACGCATTGCGGAATATGCCGATCTGAGCATCCGTATGTTCCCGGCCAAAGGTTCGTTGCTGATTATGGATCATCGCATTAACCAGCATGTCATTAACCGCTGCCGTAAGCCATCTGACGCCGATATTCTGGTGCCTGGCGATACCATTTCACTGATCGGCACCACCTCACAGCACATTGATTACGACGATATCGACAGCAACCGCGTCACCGCAGAAGAGGTCGATATTCTGCTGCGTGAAGGCGAGAAGCTGGCGCCGATTATGGCGAAAACGCGCATTTTACGCGCCTACTCTGGCGTACGCCCGCTGGTGGCTAGCGACGACGACCCAAGCGGTCGTAACGTCAGCCGTGGGATTGTACTGTTCGATCACGCTGAACGTGACGGACTGGACGGATTTATCACCATTACCGGCGGCAAACTGATGACCTACCGCCTGATGGCGGAATGGGCCACCGATGCCGTTTGTCGTAAGCTGGGCAATACCCAGCCTTGCACAACGGCAGACACCGCGCTGCCTGGCTCACAGGAATCTACCGAGCATACGCTTAAACGCGTGATCTCATTGCCTGCGCCACTGCGCGGCTCGGCGGTCTACCGTCACGGCGATCGCACCCCTGCGTGGCTTAGCGAAGGCCGTCAGCACCGCAGTCTGGTCTGCGAATGCGAAGCAGTCACCGCAGGCGAAGTGCAATACGCCGTCGAGAATTTAACCGTCAACAGCCTGCTCGATTTGCGTCGCCGTACCCGTGTTGGAATGGGGACCTGCCAGGGCGAATTGTGTGCCTGCCGCGCCGCAGGTTTACTGCAACGTTTTAATGTCACTACCGCAGCGCAGTCCATTACCCAGCTTTCCGACTTCCTCAATGAACGCTGGAAAGGCGTGCAGCCTATCGCCTGGGGAGATGCGCTGCGCGAAAGCGAATTCACGCGCTGGGTTTATCAAGGGTTGTGTGGTCTGGAAAAGGAGCACCAGGATGAAATTTGATACCGTCATTATCGGCGGCGGCCTCGCCGGACTGCTATGTGGCCTGCAACTGCAAAAAAGCGGACTGCGCTGCACGATTGTTACCCGTGGCCAAAGCGCCCTGCATTTTTCCTCCGGCTCACTGGATTTGCTCAGCAGCTTACCCGATGGTCAACCGGTGACGGATATAGAAGCGGGTTTGAATGCGCTGCGCACTCAGGCACCCACACATCCGTATAGCACCATCGGAACGCAGAACGTTCTGGAACTGGCCCAGCAGGCGCAAAATTTACTGGATGAATGCGGAACGCATTTGCAGGGCAAAGTGCATCAGGCGCATCAACGTGTTACCCCGCTGGGCACCCTGCGCTCAACCTGGTTAAGTTCCCCGGAAGTGCCGGTCTGGCCGCTGTCCGCGCAGCGTATCTGCGTTGTAGGGATTAGCGGGTTACTGGATTTTCAGGCGCATCTCGCCGCAGCGTCATTACGCCAACGCAATCTCAGCGTCGAGACAGCAGAAATCGAGCTACCGGAGCTGGATGTCCTGCGTGATAACCCAACCGAGTTTCGCGCCGTTAATATTGCGCGCCTGCTGGATAACGAAGATAAATGGTCGCTGCTCTATGACGCATTGCTGCCAATGGCAAAAACCTGCGACATGATAATCATGCCAGCCTGCTTTGGCCTGGCAGATGAGCGGCTCTGGCAGTGGCTTAACGAGCGCCTCCCCTGCTCGCTGACACTGTTACCGACCCTACCACCTTCGGTACTGGGCATGCGTTTGCACAACAAATTACAGCGCCAGTTTGTGCGCCAGGGCGGTGTGTGGATGCCGGGTGATGAAGTGAAAAAAATCACCTGTCAGGATGGCGTGGTCAGCGAAATCTGGACCCGAAATCATGCCGATATCCCCTTGCGGCCACGTTTCGCCGTGCTCGCCAGCGGCAGCTTCTTCAGCAGCGGGCTGGTCGCCACGCGTGAGGCAATCCACGAACCAATCCTGGGACTGGATGTACAGCAAACAGCTACCCGCGCCGAGTGGTATCAGCGTGATGTTTTCGATCCACAACCGTGGCAACAGTTTGGCGTAACAACCGATACCGCATTGCGTCCATCACTGGCGGGAAAAACGATAGAGAACATGTATGCCATCGGTTCCGTCCTCGGCGGATTCGACCCTATCGCCCAGGGTTGCGGAGGCGGCGTGTGCGCAGTTAGCGCCTTACATGCCGCGCATCATATTGCGAAACGTGCAGGAGGACAGCAATGAGCGACACACGTTTTGAAAGTTGTATCAAATGTACGGTGTGCACCACCGCCTGCCCGGTAAGCCGCGTCAATCCGAGCTACCCGGGCCCTAAGCAGGCCGGCCCGGACGGTGAACGTCTGCGCCTGAAAGATGGCGCGCTATATGACGACGCGCTGAAATACTGCATCAACTGTAAACGCTGCGAAGTGGCCTGTCCGTCAGACGTGAAAATCGGCGATATCATCCAGCGCGCGCGCGCCAAATACGACACGACGCGCCCATCGTTGCGTAACTTTGTCTTAAGTCATACCGATTTAATGGGCAGCGTATCCACCCCCTTCGCCCCTATAGTGAATACCGCCACCTCATTAAAACCGGTGCGTCAACTGCTGGATTACGCGTTAAAAATCGATCATCGCCGTACGCTGCCGAAGTACTCCTTTGGCACCTTCCGCCGCTGGTATCGCAGCGTTGCCGCACAGCAGGCGCAGTACCAGGATCAGGTCGCCTTTTTCCACGGCTGTTTTGTGAATTACAACCATCCCCAGCTCGGCAAAGACCTGATCAAGGTGTTGAATGCGATGGGAACCGGCGTGCAACTGCTGAGTAAAGAGAAATGCTGCGGCGTACCGCTGATTGCCAACGGTTTTACCGATAAAGCGCGTAAGCAGGCAGTAAGCAACGTGGCCTCACTCAGAGAGGCGATTGATGGCAAAGGCATTCCGGTGATCGCCACCTCATCAACCTGTACCTTTGCGCTACGTGATGAATATCCGGAAGTGCTGGATGTCGACAACTCAGGCCTGCGTGAACACATTGAACTGGCAACCCGCTGGCTATGGCGCAAGCTGGATGAAGGTAAAACGCTGCCGCTGAAAACGCTGCCGCTGAAGGTGGTCTATCACACGCCATGTCACATGGAGAAAATGGGCTGGACGCTCTATACGCTGGAGCTACTGCGACAAATTCCAGGGCTGGAGCTGACGGTGCTGGATTCTCAGTGTTGCGGGATTGCCGGGACTTACGGCTTTAAAAAGGAAAACTATCCGACTTCACAGTCTATTGGCGCACCGTTATTCCGCCAAATTGAAGAAAGCGGCGCTGATATCGTCGTCACCGACTGCGAAACCTGTAAATGGCAGATTGAGATGTCTACAAGCAAAAGCTGCGAACATCCTATCACCCTGCTTGCCAAAGCGTTGGGTTAACTCTGTTGCCCGGTGGCGTTTGCTACCGGGCATTTTTGCGTAGCCCGTTCCGCTTAATTGAATACGTTGCAGTCGGACGTATTTATCTCTGATTCACCCACGCAAAGAACCCATTTCCCACATGCAGTGCATATTAAAAGTAGATACCGTCACGCCATCTTCTCTTTCCGGTGACGGACTACCATGGCTAAATCCACTACATCTACACCGCATGATGCCGTTTTTAAAAAGATAATGTCTTACCCTGAGATGGCTCGGGATTTTCTGGAGATACACCTTCCCATCGCATTACGTGAGATATGTGATTTACAAACGCTGAAGCTGGAGTCCACCAGTTTTATCGAACAAGATCTCCGCGCATACTACTCCGACGTAGTGTGGTCACTAAAAACCCGCGAAGGCCTGGGCTATATTTATTGTGTTATTGAACATCAGAGTACTGCGGTACCGCACATGGCATTTCGCCTGTTGCGATATGCCACCTCGGCGATGCAGCATCATCTTGATGCCGGCAATAAAACGCTGCCGCTGGTGATCCCCATGTTGTTTTATCACGGCCAACAAAGTCCTTATCCCTGGTCACTAAACTGGCTGGATGAATTTGACAATCCACAGCTGGCACGACAGCTTTATTCAGAAGCCTTTCCGCTGGTCGACCTTACCGTAATACCTGACGATGAAATCGCGCAGCATCGTGGGGTTGCGCTGCTTGAGTTGATGCAAAAACATATCCGCGATCGTGATTTAATGGGGTTAGTGGATCGACTGGTCTCGCTATTAGTTACAAGCACGGCTAATGACAGCCAGCTACAAACGCTATTTAATTACCTGCTACGGTACGGCGACGTTTCTCGCGCCAGCGAGTTTATCCGCGAAGTTGCCGAACGATCCCCCCAGCACAAGGAGAAGCTGATGACAATTGCAGAGAGGCTCAGGCAGGAAGGCCACCAAAATGGACTGCAAGAAGGGATACAGCAAGGGTTAGAACAAGGGGTGCAAAAAGGTACGCAAGAAGAAGCCTTACGTATCGCTCACATAATGCTGGAACAAGGTATTGATCGTGATTTAGTTCAGTTAATTACCGGGCTATTGCCTGGCGATACCACCGCATGAGCCAGATTGGGAAGGCATTTAGCCTTCCCAATCAATGATTAAATCGTCAACGACTCAACCACTTCGATCCAGCCGTGTTCGCTAGCGATATCCTGATTGTTAAGCCAGCGGCGCAGCATATTTAGCGCCATCATCGCGCACACTTCCTGACGAATCGCCAGACTGTAGCGATTTGCATTCAGCCGTACGCGCAAGGCGTGTGTCCCATCAGGCGTGGCCAGCGCAAAGTTAATATGTTCGTTTTCGAAAGCCGATATCGCGAGCGCCAATCCAGCATAATGCTTGCTGCGTCGCTCGGTTATCCAATGCGCCGTTTGTGCCAGCGTTTCTTCCTGGGGCGGAACCACTTCACTCGCCAATAACGGAGCATTCGCACGAGAAAGCTGCAATGCCACCAGACCACCGGTGAATTGTTCGCTCAGCGTCAGGCTGTATTGCCGTTCTTGCAACGTGCGGGCGATTTGCGCGGGTAAGCCTTCCGTACCTTCAAAAATCATATTCTGCCCGGCAACCCGCTTAACTTCTGGCCACAGCGCCAGCATCGCTTCCCGTTGGGAATCCGGACCGGTCAGCTTCAGCTCAATAATCGGCATTGAGGAGCGATAGCCCATTGTTACTCCCGGAGGCAACGGGAGCGGATCCAGGCTCTGCGCCAGGTCGCTTTCAGAACGGCCAAATGTGGTTAATCGCAGGCATAACGGGGGTTGAGCCAAAGAGAAACGCTCACGCAAACGAGGCAGGATCTCATGCTCCACCATGACTTTGAATTCTGACGGTACACCCGGTGTAAAGAACATCAGGCAGCGGTTAAGCTTCAGGGCGAACCCACACGCGGTACCCACCGGATTATCGATAAACTCAGCGCTGGCTGGGAGTTCAGCCTGTTTGCGGTTGCTTGGCGCCATCACGCGGCCACGATCGCGGAAATATCGCTCCATCTCGGCCAGCCATGCTTCATGCAACACCAGCCCTTCGTCTTTTGCCGTTGCCGCTGCCAGCGCGCTCAAATCATCGCTGGTAGGTCCCAGACCGCCATTAACGATCAGTACATCGGCGTGTTCGCTACGCTCACGCAAAACGGCGACCAAATCGTTAAGATTGTCACCTACCGTGTTGCGGCGTGTTAGCGGTAAACCCTGATTAAAGAAAAAATCGGCCAGCCAGGCGGCATTAGTGTCAACGATTTGTCCGTGCAACACTTCATCCCCTGTGGATAGCATCTCCACGTTTAACATCGTGTTCTCCTGCTTTTATGATGAAAACACTATAACGCATGGAGGGGGGAAGGCGCGACTGAACGCCGCGCCAGAAATGTTAGAAGCTGGCGTTAACCCCAACGTACGGGCCATCAGCAATCGCGTTATCACGGTTGCCGTCTTTGCCTGCAAGGTTTAGGTAACGATAACCGGCTTCGATGCTCAGCGGACGCATAATGGTCAGACGCGCACCGGCATTCGCTTCTTCATAGCTGTCGATACCGCTGGAAAGTGAATCAGGAGAGTAATAATACTCACCAAACAGACGGAAGCTATCGCCAATCGGCCATTGTAAACCACCACCGACAGCGGCAGCATAGCCTTCATCGCCATCATTTGGATTGGTATAAACACCTTTACCACCAACGGTCGCCATCAGCGGCCCCAGTGGGATATTCAGACCTAAACCCAGCCCGGCAACATCACCGTCGTCATCGTTATGCATCCAGTTACCGCTGACAGCCAGACCGGTGGTCTCAGTGCCCATACCGAATCCCAGGTTGGTGTAGTCTTCACCAGCCTGGCCGCTGATGCTAATCGCGTTCGCCGACGCGGAAACAAACAGCATTCCGGCAAAACCCAACATTAAACTTTTTTTCATTTTCTATCCTTTCCAGCAAGAATCAAAACATAGCCCCAAAACCGATGAATTGTACTGTCAGATGGCGAGGAATCAATGAGCTAAAAAAGCGATGCAATGACATATTGTAACTAAATACTACTCACAAGATTTATTTAAGGTTAAATTCTTGTGCCAATTACACAGTTGGACGTCCCAGAACGTCATTTTCAACAAACATCCTGTTTTCCTTGCCAAAGCGCTCTTAATCACCGATGAAACATTTTTTCTGCCGCTAGCAAAAGGTAAGATGCGTGCATGACGGAATTTTCTCTACTTCCCCAACAAGGACTCGAATGATGCGCCAAAGAACGATTGTATGCCCATTAATTCAAAACGATGGCTGTTATTTACTCTGCAAAATGGCTGATGACCGCGGTGTGTTTCCCGGTCAGTGGGCGCTTTCCGGTGGCGGTGTTGAACCGGGTGAACGTATTGAAGAAGCTGGGGTCCGCTTGGAAAACGGAAAAAATCCCACGCTAAGGTGATTTATTGTTCATTGTATGGTGCTGCCTTACTTATCAGTACCCTATCGTTAAACTTTTTCTTTTCACAACAAAGATGAAATTTTGCCCGTATTGCTCCGACTCCGTTGTTCCTGTTATCTACCAATGAAGAATTAACACTAAACGAATTCGATATAACATATATGTTTTTGACTTCCTGGTTTAGAAGCGCGACACTATTCATTCAACGCAGGAGGTCACGATGTCATCAATTTCACCCCTACAACTCTTTAAAAGCCTGTCCGATGAAACCCGTCTGGGTATCGTCCTTCTCCTCAAAGAGATGGGTGAACTATGCGTATGCGATCTCTGCACGGCGCTGGAACAGTCGCAGCCTAAGATCTCCCGTCATCTGGCAATGCTACGTGAAAGCGGATTGTTGCTGGATCGCAAGAATGGGAAATGGGTTCACTACCGCTTATCTCCGCATATTCCTTCATGGGCTGCTCAGGTTATTGAGCAGGCCTGGTTAAGCCAACAGGACGACGTACAGGCTATCGCCCATAAGCTGGCATCAGCTAACTGCTCTGGTAGCGGCAAGGCTGTCTGCATCTAAAAAATTTGCCTGAACATATATGATTTTTCAAATGTGAGGTGTTCATGATGAAAACGTTAACGGTGTTTGACCCGGCTATGTGTTGCAGTACCGGCGTCTGCGGTACAGATATTGATCAGGTTCTGGTTGATTTTTCTGCGGATGTTCAGTGGCTAAAACAGCGTGAAATTCAGGTTGATCGTTATAACCTGGCACAGCAACCCATGAGCTTTGTACAGAACGAAAAAGCCAAAGCATTCCTTGAGGCATCCGGGGCTGAAGGGCTTCCATTGTTGTTGCTGGACGGCGAAATGGTGATGGCGGGGCGTTATCCGAAACGTGCAGAGCTGGCCCGCTGGTTCGGAATACCGCTGGATAAAGTAGGATTAGCATCTAAAAGCTGCTGCGGTGGTAATACTTCTTGTTGCTGAAATGTCAGGAGGACATATGAAATTCTTACAGAATATCCCACCTTACCTGTTTTTTACCGGTAAAGGGGGCGTCGGTAAAACCTCTATTTCCTGTGCCACCGCTATCAGCCTGGCGGAACAAGGCAAGCGGGTTTTGCTTGTCAGCACCGATCCGGCTTCAAACGTAGGCCAGGTGTTCAGCCAGACTATTGGCAATACCATTCTGCCGGTGGCCTCTGTACCGGGTCTTTCAGCGCTGGAAATTGATCCTCAGGCCGCCGCCCAGGAATATCGGGCCAGAATCGTTGATCCTATCAAAGGCATTCTGCCGGATGATGTCGTTAACAGTATTAACGAACAGCTCTCTGGTGCATGTACCACCGAAATTGCAGCTTTTGATGAATTTACCGGTCTGTTGACTGACGCATCATTATTGACCCGCTTTGACCATATTATCTTTGATACCGCGCCAACCGGTCACACTATTCGTCTTCTCCAGTTGCCCGGTGCGTGGAGTAGCTTCATTGAGAGCAATCCTGATGGTGCTTCCTGTCTTGGCCCGATGGCAGGGCTGGAGAAACAGCGTGAGCAGTATTCACACGCCGTCCAGGCATTGTCTGATCCGGATCGTACGAGGCTGGTTTTAGTGGCTCGACTGCAAAAATCAACGCTTCAGGAAGTCGCCCGTACTCATGATGAGCTTGCGGCGATAGGTCTCAAAAATCAGTATCTGGTCATCAACGGCGTGTTACCTGAGACAGAAGCAGTCAACGATACTCTGGCGGCTGCAATATGGGGCCGGGAGCAGGAGGCGCTGGCAAGTCTTCCCGCTGGTCTGGACGCTCTCCCTACTGACACATTATTCCTTCAACCAGTGAATATGGTCGGTGTGTCTGCTTTAAGGGGACTTCTCACCTCCCAACCTGAGACGGCTTCATTTGCTGAAGTGTCCGCCCTGCAAAAACCAGCGATATCGTCGTTGTCTGCTCTGGTTGATGAGATTGCCCTTAATGAACACGGCCTGATTATGCTGATGGGTAAAGGTGGCGTGGGTAAAACAACCATGGCTGCGGCCATTGCAGTCAGACTGGCCGAAATGGGATTTGATGTGCATCTCACGACGTCAGATCCTGCTGCACACCTGAGCACAACCCTCAATGGAAGCCTCAATAACCTGCAGGTCAGCAGAATCGACCCTCATGATGAAACAGAACGTTATCGCCAGCATGTCCTTGAAACGAAAGGACGTGACCTGGATGAAGCAGGGAAACATCTGCTGGAAGAGGATTTACGCTCTCCGTGTACCGAAGAGATTGCTGTGTTCCAGGCCTTCTCACGGGTGATCCGTGAAGCGGGTAAACGGTTTGTCGTCATGGATACGGCACCGACAGGACATACATTGTTGCTGCTTGATGCTACCGGGGCATATCACCGGGAGATAGCAAAGAAAATGGGAGATAAAGGCCATTTCTCTACGCCAATGATGCAGCTTCAGGATCCGGAAAGAACAAAAGTATTACTGGTCACTCTGCCGGAAACGACCCCCGTTCTTGAGGCTGCAAATTTACAAGCCGATCTTGAACGTGCCGGGATTCATCCATGGGGCTGGATTATCAATAACAGTCTTTCCATCGCTGAAACCCGTTCACCGCTGCTTCGTCAGCGCTCGCAGCAGGAACTGCCTCAAATCGAGGCTGTAAAGAACCAGCATGCTACCCGTGTTGCACTGGTTCCTGTTCTTGCGGCAGAGCCAACCGGTATAGACAAACTCAAACAGCTCGCAGGTTAATTTTTACTATATACAGGGCAGTCATGCTGCCCTGTCAGGAGGTTTTATGTTACTGGCAGGAGCAATTTTCATCCTGACCATCGTGTTGGTTATCTGGCAGCCGAAGGGGTTAGGGATTGGCTGGAGCGCCATATTTGGCGCAATACTGGCACTCATATCTGGTGTAGTACACATTACCGACATTCTGGTGGTATGGAATATCGTCTGGAACGCCACAGCAACCTTTATTGCCGTGATTATCATCAGTTTGCTGCTGGATGAGTCTGGCTTTTTTGAATGGGCAGCATTGCATGTTTCCCGCTGGGGAAATGGCCGGGGTCGCCTGCTGTTTACTTATATCGTTCTGCTCGGTGCTGCGGTAGCAGCGCTATTTGCCAATGATGGTGCAGCTCTCATCCTGACGCCGATCGTTATTGCCATGTTGCTGGCTCTGGGATTCAGTAAAAGCGCTACGCTGGCATTTGTAATGGCTGCAGGGTTTATTGCCGATACCGCCAGCCTGCCGCTGATTGTGTCGAACCTGGTCAATATTGTTTCTGCTGACTTCTTCCATCTGGGATTCACGGAATATGCCTCCGTGATGGTGCCTGTGGATATTGCCGCCATTATTGCCACGCTGGTGATGCTGCATCTGTTTTTCCGCAAAGATATCCCACCGACCTATGATCTGAACCGACTGAAAGAACCGGCTCTTGCTATCAAAGACCCGGCGACGTTCAGAACTGGCTGGATTGTATTAATCCTTCTGCTGGTAGGTTTTTTTGTGCTTGAGCCGCTGGGTATTCCTGTCAGCGCTATTGCGGCTGTGGGTGCTGCTATCCTCTTTTTCGTGGCTAAAAAAGGTCATGCCATTAACACCGGTAAAGTCCTGCGTGGTGCACCGTGGCAGATTGTGATTTTCTCACTGGGAATGTATCTGGTTGTTTATGGGTTGCGTAATGCCGGGCTGACAGAATACCTCTCTGGCGTATTGAATTTATTTGCAGACAAAGGACTTTGGGCTGCCACATTTGGCACGGGATTCCTGACAGCATTCCTGTCATCCATCATGAACAACATGCCTACTGTATTGATTGGCGCATTGTCGATCGATGGCAGCACCGCATCGGGTGTCATCAAAGAAGCAATGATTTATGCCAATGTCATCGGTTGCGATCTGGGACCTAAAATTACGCCTATTGGTAGCCTGGCAACGCTACTCTGGCTGCATGTACTTTCACAGAAGAACATGACAATCACCTGGGGATACTATTTCCGCACCGGGATTATCATGACTCTGCCTGTGCTGTTTGTAACGCTGGCCGCGCTGGCGCTACGTCTCTCTTTCACTTTGTAATGAGATACTGATATGAGCAACATTACCATTTATCACAACCCAGCCTGCGGCACCTCTCGCAACACGCTTGAGATGATCCGTAACAGCGGTACAGAGCCGACCGTTATTCATTATCTTGAGACACCACCATCACGCGATGAACTGGTTAAACTTATTGCGGATATGGGGATCACAGTACGAGCGCTGCTGCGTAAGAATGTCGAGCCTTTTGAAGCATTAGGGCTGGCGGAAGATCGCTTTACTGACGATCAGTTAATCGACTTTATGTTACAGCATCCTATTCTGATTAACCGCCCGATTGTGGTGACGCCACTGGGGACCCGGCTGTGTCGTCCTTCAGAAGTGGTGCTGGATATTCTTCCGGATGCACAAAAACACGCGTTCACCAAAGAAGATGGTGAAAAAGTCGTTGATGATGCAGGTAAACGACTGAAATAAATCCTAAGGGGCATTTGCCCCTTTATATTTTACTTTGCCAGCCACCCTTGATGATGCTTTCCATAGCGACATTATTCTGCTTTTTATGAGTCACGTGCAAAAAGGAATGATGCCTGCACAGGGTAAGCGTGCAGCGAGAACCGTATTGACGGGGATGTGTTATTCAGTTGGCAGTGCTACGCGCCAGGGGAGTAGTTCGCTGACCCGGTTTATCGGCCAGTCAGCTATAACATCAAGCACATGGCGAAGGTAGCTTTCTGGCTCCACTCCGTTCAGTTTGCATGTCCCGATCAGGCTGTACAGCAGCGCTCCCCGCTCCCTCCATGATCCGAACCGAAGAACAGGTAGTTTTTGCGGCCCAGGCTGACCATCCGTAGCGCATTCTCAGCTATGTTGTTATCTGCCTCGGCCCAGCCGTCGTCAGTATAGTAAGCCAGCGCCGGCCACTGGTTCAGTACGTACGTGAACGCTTTCGCCAGTTCTGAGTGTCGCGACAGCGTTTTCACCTTTTCACGCAGCCAGCTTTCCAGGGATTTCAGCCGCGGTTTAGCTTTTTGCTGACGTTCTGCAAGGCGTCGCTTCGCCGGCATCCCCCTTATTTCCGCCTCGATGGCATATAACTCACCGATCCGTTTCAGGGCTTCCTCCGTCAGCGCTGACGGGGTGCGAACGTGCACATCGTGGATCTTGCGGCGGGCATGAGCCCAGCAGGCAGCTTCCGTTATCTGTCCATTGCGGTACAGTTCGTTGAACCCGGCGTACGCATCCGCCTGCAGAACACCGCTGAAGCCAGCGAGATGGCTCTGCGGGTGGATACCTTTTCTGTCCGGGCTGTAAGCGAACCACACTGCCGGCGCCAGCTCTGACCCGGCGTTACGGTCGTCACGAACGTACGTCCACAACCGCCCGGTCTTCGTTTTCTTATTACCTGGCAACAGCACCGGGACAGGCGTGTCATCAGCATGGAGCTTACCGTCAGTCAGCACATAGTCCTGAAGCGCCCCTTCCAGCGGTGACAGTAGCCGGCAACACGCATCCACCCAGCCCGACAGCAGTGAGCGGCTCAGCTCCACACCCTGGCGGCCGTATATTTCAGACTGGCGGTACAGCGGGGTGTGCTCTGCATACTTTGAACTCAGCACGCGGGCCAGCAGCCCCGGTCCTGCGATACCCCGCTCGATGGGCCGTGAAGGCGCGGGGGCCTGCACGATGGCATCGCACTGAGTACAGGCATGCTTTTCACGTACTGTCCGGATAACCCGGAAGGCGCTGCGCATCAGCTCCAGCTGTTCGGCGGCATCTTCACCCAGGTAACTCAGCGCACCACCACATTCCGGGCAGCATGACGCTGCCGGCAGCAGCCGTTTTTCGTCACGGGGAAGTGATTCAGGGAACGGTTTGCGGGTACGGGTCTGCCGCAGCGGGCGCTGCACGGCCGGGTCATCCACCCGGCCGGTAAGGGTATCGCTTTCTTTCTGCAACTGCTTAAGGTCGGCTTCCATCTTCGCGATACGGCGGGAGACTTTTTCGGAGCGGCTGCCGAAGTTCATCCGGCGCAGCTTATCCAGTTGCGCCTGCAGGTGATCTATTTCGCGTTCACGCTCGTTCAGCTTTTCCAGAAGGGCACGGTTCAGCGCCTCCTGTTCGGCAAGGAGACGTTTCAGTTCATCGATATCGTCAGGAAGTAAGCTGTTCATACCGGGTATATTACCAGGCTCATTCAGCGTCGACCAGGATAAAGAGGCCTACAACATAGTCAGTGACGTAAGCAGTCTTTTAGGCTGCCGCCAGTCGATACCTTCAAGGAGCATCGCCAGCTGTGCCGGTGTGAGGAACACTTTGCCATCCCGGGCTGACGGCCAGGCGAAGCGGCCGCGCTCCAGCCGTTTGGTCAGCAGACACAGTCCATCGCCGGTAGACCAGAGGAGCTTTACCTGACTGCCATTACGCCCACGGAAGATAAAAACGTGACCTGACATCGGATCGTCTTTCAGCATCGTCTGCACCTTTGCCGCCAGGCCGTTGAAGCCGTTTCTCATATCGGTGATGCCAGCGACCAGCCAGATCTTTGTCCCTGATGGTAATGGGATCAACGTTTGAGCTCCCGTATCAGCAGGTTCAGGATATTTTCGCTGATGGCACCATTCAGACGGAGTGATCCGTGCCGGAACGTCACTTCACAGCTGATATTGAGTGATTCAGGTGCCGCAGCAGCTACAGGTTGTGACCGGGGGGAGGTTGCAGGGACAACATCTTCGGCATCAAGTGTTATCGGGAGCAGCTCAGGCACGTTGTTTTCTGTTGTTGAAGGAGGACGTAGTTTTCCTTCGCGCCAGTACTGGCGCCACTTGAACAGCAAATTATCGTTGATCCCATGCTCACGAGCGAGTTGCGCTACGGAGATCTCTGGTCGATGCGAGAGTTCAACCATTTTGATTTTGAACTCAACGGGATAATTAGGGCTTTTTTTACGCACTGCGGTTAATGATTTCATGGATAGCGTCCACCATATTTGGTGTCCATTATCCTCTCAGGAATTTCAGGATCTGCCAGACGGTGCTGAGACGACGCTTACAGTTATCTGGCGTTACGTGACAGTGTTGGTCAGATACTTCCACCTCTTCAGAGTTAAAGTTTGATATATGGGAAAAAAACGCTCCCGGACGGGAGCGTAAGCCAGTGACTTCGGCGTCAAATGAGGGTCTAACAAGTGGAGCTGCGGGTTAATTCTGGGTGATCTGGCTGCGATGCTTTTCAGCCTGCTGCTGATGAATAACGGAAGATTGACCATTATTCGCCTTCTCATGCACAACAGCGGCTTTCTCATGCTCGTTCATTTCGGAAAATGATTTTGCTGTTTCGTTAGAAGCTGCTGGCTTGGATTTCATCATTTTTTTATGCATTTCAGCCATGTCCTGATGGGCAGCAGAATTGCCGTTTTGCATCATTTCATGGGACATTGCGGCCTGATCGTGACCGCTCATATCCATCATTTTCATGCTCTCCCCCTGAACTGCACTTTTTTCAGCGGATGATTGCATCTGATGGGCAGGCGCCTGGGCATTATTTACCTGGTCATGCATGTTCATTGTCTCTGCAGCCCAGGCAGATGAAGCGACAGCCATCATGGCAATAAAGGATACAAGGATCTTTTTCATGGTTGGGTCTCCGGTGTTTTCATACCCGAACAATCAATGCTTATAACAGAGAAAGCATTTGATCTCAGGGCTGGTTGATCATCACGCCAGGAACCGGGCGATTGAATTATCACGCTGTCCTGATTTATGGCTGATTATAAAAAACCGCCTCTGTTTATCGCGTGACTGAACGATGACATTTTTGTCACCTTCCGGGTTTCTCCTGAATAACGGTATTAATCCATTAACAGACGCACACTGAACACAATTTCCCGCCCCTGCTGTTCTGCTGACAGCTCGCCGCCGTGAGCATGAATGATCGACCTTGTAATTGATAATCCCAGCCCCGCGCCTTCCGTGTTGTAGAACCTTGATGAGTCTGCGCGATAGAACCGGTCAAACAAACGTTCCAGATTAGCGGGAACCTGGCCGGACATCGTATTCGTAATCATCACGTTCACACAGTCACTGTCACGCTCAAGGTGTATCGCTGTACAGGTGTTATCGGGAGAATACTTGATTGCATTGGAAAGCAGGTTACTGAAAGCACGTCGGAGCATATCGCTGTCTCCGGCAACAACGCCCTCTCCTTCAACCGTGATTGTCTTTCCTGTTTCGTCTGCCAGGGGCTCGAACAACTCACGTAATTCATTCAGTTCGGCTGCCAGATCCACATCATGTTTATCCAGCCGCAGCAGACCATGCTCTGAACGTGCCAGAAAAAGCATGTCACTGGTCATTCGTGACAACCTTTTCAGTTCTTCCAGGTTAGCGAATAAAATTTCGCGGTAATGCGAAACATCCCTTTCCTTAGCCAGTGCAAACTGCGTCTGCATCATCAGATTACTGACTGGTGTGCGCAGCTCATGCGCGATGTCAGACGAGAAATCTGACAGTTTCCGGAATGCCCCCTCCAGGCGATCAAACATATTATTGAACTCCTGCATGGTCTCAGAGATTTCCGGCGGAGCCAGATCGGGATTTAGACGCTGATCCAGGCTGTGTACAGTCATGGAGGAAGCCAGACTGGTCATTTCCCGTAACGGTTTCAGACCAATACGTGTGGTCAGCCAGCCCAGAAAAACAGAAATAAAGACCAGACCGATATTGAACCAGAACAGCCAGGTACTGAGTTTGTCCATCAACAGGGTGTGATACCCAGTATCCGTGGCAACCGTAATGATGACATGTTTGCTTTTACCCTGTTCCGGCGTCACGGCAACCCGCCGCGAGATACTGCGGTACACGGTGTTATTTTCTTCCGTCTGGATCATATAGTCGAGAATATCACCCGACTTATTAAGCAGGACCGCTGGAACAACAGAATTTTTGGCATAGAGTTCAACAATTTTTTCATTTTCCATGTTTTTTATAGAAATGAATAAACCATTGTGCCCTACCATCGCATCGTTTATTTTTTCTGATAATGACTTAATATCCGTTTTGTTCCGGAACGTCTCTGTTTTAAGAAACTCTTCGGTGAGCTGAAGTTTACCTGTCAGAAAATCGCGGTCCTGATTATCGAAATAGCCATTAAGGGTGCTAATCAGGATAAAACTTGATAACCACCATACCGTAAGCATCACCGCAGAAAAAATCAGGCTCATGCGTGTGGTCAGGGAAATTTTGAACCTCACTCTTCTCTGATCTCCAGGACATATCCGGCACCGCGAACGGTATGGATCAGTTTTGGCTCAAAGTCATCATCAATTTTACTTCTCAGACGTCTCACGGCGACATCAATCACATTCGTATCACTGTCAAAATTCATGTTCCAGACCAGGGACGAGATAAGACTCCTGGGTAACACTTCTCCGGTGCGTTGCAGCAGCAACTCAAGCAGAACGTATTCTTTACCGGTGAGATGGATCTTCTTCCCCGAACGGATCACGGTCCGGCGCACCATATCAACGGTCATATCGGCGATGGTGCAGACTGTTGCGGCCTGCGAGCGTGCCCGGCGCAGTAGGGTTCTTACACGTGCAACCAGCTCCGTAAAATCAAAGGGCTTAATCAGGTAGTCATCTGCGCCAAGCTCCAGTCCTTTCACTTTGTCCCGCACGTTGTCCTTTGCGGTTAAAAACAGGACCGGTTCTTCGTGCCCGGACTCCCTCAGTGCGCTGATGATTTGCCACCCGTCGAGGAAAGGCAGCATCACGTCCAGTATTATCAAATCATACTGTCCCTTCGACGCGGCCCCGAGACCATCGCGGCCATTATTAAAGAGATCGGCCTGATAGCCTTCCTCAACCAGTCCCTGCTGCAGGTAACGACCTGTTTTTTGTTCGTCTTCAACGATTAAAATACGCTGCATGGTCAACTCGCTGATATGAAAGTAAAAATCTCACGCATGAGCTTTGGCTGTCCCCTAGCTGACCTGAGACGGAGCAAGCATTCCGAGCCACGCTACGGCGCCCAGAATGATAATCGCAACAACGAATTCTGTCAGGATGCTGTTTCGCATCAGGGCAACGCTGCGATCATAATTCCCTTCCCTGACCATAACTTCAAGCCGGGGACCCAGGTGAAACCGGTTTGCTGCAGCCAGAAGAAGCATCAGAACAAACAGAGCCGTCTTGGCAAGCAATATCCTCCCCCAGGAACTGTTGAATAAGGGAGTTAAGTTACCCTCAGCAATATACAGATAGTTGACCAGCGCACTCAGGATCAGGGCTACAACAATCACCGTTCCTGCCGTGGCAAATTTTGCCAGGGAGTCAGATATCACAATGACGCTCTGTGCATTATGCTCGTTTCTGCGCATCAGCAGGATAGCAAATGCAACCAGAGCACCTGTCCAGGCACCTGCAGCGCCGAGATGGGTCAGATCGCTCAGTAAATGGAGATAGTAATGCAGACCGTCATGCATAACGGCGTGTCCTCCCCAGGCAAGTGTAGCCAGCGCCACGCCCCCACTCATCGTCATCAGCAGGCAGGACAATACTCTCTTATTAGTGTAAAGGAACAAAGCACCGAGTGTGGTAAACAGGGCACAGAGCCTGACAATCCAGCTAATACCCACATCAGTTTCTTCTATCACCATCTCGATAACATGGATGGATAATTCTCTGAGGTCAGTTACTCCACTCATGGCATTAGATACCAGGAGCATATTAATGCCAGTAAGAATGATGCCTGTAACAACAGCAAAGGTTATAAACGACCTGAAATTAGTCAGGTTATAGGTTTCATGTCTGACACCACTTATTCCATATATCTGAAAAAATGGCAATCCAAATATTACCATCAAATCCAGATAAAGAAGAAAACGAATAACAATCATAATCAGGTCGTTCATAATATTACTTCACTGTAAAGGTGTAATTACCGGTAATAGGGTGCGTATCTGAAGAAACCGCGCGCCAGTCAACACGATAAGTGCCAGCGGGTAAAGGCTCTCGCGGAATAATGACCATCGATTTAGGGTCAGCGCCTGGCGCCACTTTTGCCGCGACCGGCATCGGAGAATGAGATGACATGCCTTTCATACCCGTCATCGTTAATTTTGCACCTGAGAATTTCACGGTCAGATTTTCCGAGAAATTAAGCTGAATCTTTTCCGGGGCCGCTACGGCTGAATCAGCCTGTGGCACAGAGCTTTTTAATTCCGGATGGGCCATAGCAGAGAAAGCAACGCCCATAACGAGGCCACCTGTAAGAATGGCTTTATTTAAAATCGACATTTTATTTACCTGTTTAGTTGAGTGTTTTATATCAGTGCGTTAAAACCAGATTCTGGCTCCCGCCAGGAATACTACCTGATGGTCTTTCTCACCTTCTCTTTTCGCCATATCGGATGTTTTCCCGTAAAGTTGATTCCAGGAAACGCCTATATAGGGTGCAAACTCACGGCGTATTTCATAGCGCAGCCGGAGCCCCAGCTCTGTGTCAGTCAGTCCCCTGCCGCGACCCCGCGATTCATCATCCTGACTGTAGAAATTCACCTCATAGGATGGCTGGAGTATGAGCCGGTTAGTCAGTAAAACGTCGTATTCTCCTCCCAGACGAAGGGCTGCTTTTCCGCCATTACTGACAAAACCCGTAATTTCAGACTCAAAATTATAGAGTGCCAGCCCCTGAAAACCGACAGCAGCCCAGGTCCGGGCAGAAGCAGGTCTGAAATCCTGCCTGACACCCGCAACCAAATCCCACCATGGGCCAACCGCATGTCCCCAGAGTAACTGCGCTTCAGCCGCCTCCGTTTCCCCATTGCTTCGTTCACCTTCACTCTTTAGCCAAATCCGATCTGTGTCGCCTCCAATCCAGCTGTTAACACTCCAGCTGAAATTGTTGGTGTTATCCGACCGTTGCCATTCCAGTTGATCCAGCAGAACCAGATAATTAATCGCACTGTCGTGAATCGCATGCCCCTGTAAATTGCCGAATGCAGCCTTCCGGTCGGCATCGGTAACAGGCGGAATTGGCGTTCTGCTCTCAGTTACAATGGGCTCCATTGACGTCATCTCAGTGAAATTCTCATCTGCTGGCATCTGCATGGCAGACATGTCGTGCCCGGCGTGGGGATCTGCAGAGACGGAGCCCGCCGCAATAGAAAGCTGTGAGGTAAACAAACCGGCGACCAGAACAGGTATGGCCTTCAAATTTCTCTTCATTCGCATCATTCCTCCACCCGGACTTCACGAAACATTCCCATTTCCATGTGATAGAGCAAATGGCAGTGATACGCCCAGCGGCCAAGCGCATCTGCTGTCACTCTGTAACTGCGTTTTGTACCAGGGGGAACATCTATTGTGTGTTTACGAACCATGAAATTACCGTTTTCATCTTCCAGATCGCTCCACATACCATGCAGGTGAATGGGGTGAGTCATCATGGTATCGTTGATCAGCGTGATCCTGAGCCGCTCACCGTATTTCAGCAGCACCGGTGCGGCATCTGAAAACTTGATTCCGTTAAATGACCAGGCAAACTTTTCCATGTGGCCGGTTAAATGCAGTTCTATGGTACGGCCAGGTTCACGTCCGTCAGGATCCTCAAAGCGGCTTTTCAAATCCGCGTACGTGAGAACCTTTCTTCCGTTATTTCGAAGACCAATACCCGGATCATTTAATTTCGGAGAGACGCTCATCGCCTGCATATCAACCAGTGGGTTATCCGTTTCTGACGCAGGATGACTTTGCATACCCGGCATTCCGGCCATCCGGGAATGATCCATACCGGCCATGCTGCTGTGATCCATGGGCGCGGAGGATGTCCCGCTATCCGGAAGGTCAGCACCGTCCATAGACATCATCTCTCCGCTGTTATCCATGCCTCCCATCTGGCTGTGGTCCATTCCTGCCATATCATGTCCCATTCCCCCCATACCCATATCTTCCATGGTCAACAGAGGACGGGGATCGAGGGGGGGAACGGCAGCACTTAACCCCTCTCTCGTGGCCAGTGTCCCTCGAGCGTAACCGGTCCTGTCCATGGATTGTGCGAAGATGGTATAGGCCTCACCCTGAGGCTCCACAATGACATCATAGGTTTCGGCAACGGCAATCCTGAATTCGTCAACGGTAACCGGGTTTACATACTGGCCATCTGCAGCCACGACCGTCATTTTCAGCCCGGGGATACGGATATCGAAATAGGTCATTGCCGAGCCGTTGATAAACCGTAAGCGTATCTTTTCACCGGGACGGAACAGTCCGGTCCAGTTTTTCAGCGGGGCCTGCCCGTTCATGAGATAGGTGTAGGTGTAGCCACTGACATCCGCGAGGTCAGTCGGATTCATTTTCATTTCAGCCCACATTTTCCGATCGGCAATGGTGGCTGACAGCCCCCTGGTATTCACGTCGCGGAAAAAAGAGCCAACGGTTGGTTTATTGAAATTGTAGTAATCCGACTGTTTTTTTAATTTTTTCAGCAGGCTGTGAGGATTTTCATCGGTCCAGTCAGACAACATGACCACATGCTCACGATCGTAAGCAAACGGTTCTGGCTCCCTGGCATCGATGATAATGGCACCGTATACCCCCTCCTGTTCCTGCAGACCGGAATGGCTGTGGTACCAGTAAGTCCCGTTCTGCTTAACCTTAAAGGTGTAAACGTAGGTATCATCAGGCTCTATGCCCATAAAACTCAGCCCCGGAACACCATCCATATTGGCCGGAAGAATAATGCCGTGCCAGTGAATGGACGTCTGTTCATTAAGACGGTTTTTGACCTTCAGGGTAATGGTGTCACCTTCTTTCCAGCGAAGAACGGGCCCCGGCAGGCCTCCATTGATTGTTTTGGCCTGACGCTCACTGCCCGTGATATTGACGGCCGTTTCACCAATGGTCAGGTCAAACTGAGTACCCTGCAGGGATGCGGCAACTGGCAGGCTCAGACTGGAACGCGCATTGAAACTCCATACGCCAAGACTTCCGGCTACGCCAGAGAGGGTTAACCCCTTCAGGAAAGTTCGTCGAGACGTTTTCAACAGCATGCGCATTCCCTTATTTAAAGTATGGTTACTGACAGAATTCGAGAACCGATTTAAATTAAATTACTGGTTCATCCACTTACAATGAAATGAATCTAGCACACCTTAAGAAACAAATTCATTACAATCGTGTAATGTACATAGCTGTATTACATTTACGTCATCTTCCCCACAGGTTGATTATTTTTATATATGATCATAAGGACATCTTTTATGTACCTCAGAAGGTAATTACACATGAATATATTAATCACGACCACTGCGTTTACAGCTTTATTTTGTGGGGCAGCTTTTGCTCAGTCCAGTGATATTGCCCATGAAGCACATCGATTTGTTAATAATGCCTCAGCCGTCAGTCATGTGAATTCCTCGACGCATGAAAATTTACCGGACAGGGTTAATAAAAACAACACGCCCTCATTCTCTGAAATGAATGAACATGAAAGGGCCATTGTTGCTCATTCATTTATGAACAACAGCGCGTCCTATGCGCATCAGAAAATGATTGAGGAACATAAAAAAATGCTGTCCGGCAGTGATGCAAATTCAAAGACCTCGTCTTCTTTTTTTAACGAACTGAATGCCGGAGAAAAAGCCGCTCTCGTGCATGAGCAGGTCAATAATGCCGGTGCGGAAGCACATCAGACGCAGGCAAGAAAGCTTCGCGGGCTGTATTCGACCAGGTAACTGCAGGCGGGTTAGTGCTTAGCGTCAGGTGCGCAGCAGGGCTTTACTGACGGGTTACGTAGCAGGACATGAGCCCCATATTGCTCTGCCGTAACCTGTTTCAGTCCCGTTAATCATCACCGTCGGGCTGGTCATACAGTTCCCAGAGCTTCAGGAGCAAACGGGAAACAAGATATGTTACAAAAATGACGACCATCAACGGTGCTCCCGATTAACTGACAGATGACACGCCTCCTGAAAACCCCTAGCATACGCCGCAGTGTTCATGCTAACGGCGAATTCCAGTAAATGTATTCTACCGATGTCGTAAAAGAAAATGCCTACCTTTCAGCCACCCGCTCGGGGCTGGAATCGAACGAGATCGCTACTCTTCAGCGCTCCTTGCCTTCCCGGTTTAATCTGCGGCATTTGAAAAAAAATGAATCATTAAAACTCGTACTGCAAAAGAAAGCGGGAAAATCACGTGTCGTGGCCTATAAATTTACGTCCGGTTCATTTAATTACACGGCGTATCGTATATCAGATAAAAAGTTCTATAACCTTTCCGATACTTCCGGGAAAGGCAGTCTCGATTATCCGTTACCGGCCACAGCAAGACTCAGTTCGCCTTTCAATCCTGCAAGACTTAACCCGGTATCGGGAAAAGTGAGTCCCCATAATGGCATTGATTATTCCATGCCCATGAACACGAAAATAGTCAGCGTCATCGACGGAAAAATCACCCGGGCCGAATACAACAGTACCATGGGATATTTTGTTGAAGTAACGGGAAAAGCCGGTGTTAAAACTCGCTATCTCCACCTCAATAAAATACTCGTTACTAAAGGGGCCAGGGTTACCCGGGGAGACGCTATTGCGTTATCCGGTAACAGCGGACGTTCATCCGGTCCTCATCTGCATTACGAGCTGGTCATCAATAACAATCCTGTTAACTCACTGGCGTTCCGGACGGCGGCACCCGCTGATAACAAACTCGAACAGCATGCCTTTGCGCATGCCAGAGACTACGAACGATACCTGGACTGATAACGGGACCGCGACGCGGTCCCGTCTGCCGGATTAATTTTTTTTATCGTTTTCACTTCCGTGATGTTGATGATCTCCATGCCCCCCGTGACCGTGGAAAAGATGCATGAGCGGACAAAGCAGCAGTAACAGATATGGCCAGTAGCCTGCCACATGTGACCAGTGTTCGCGCAGGAGAGCAAATGCCGCAATCGCGGCGACAGCAATAAGCGCATAGGTGGTACTTTTCATACCGGACTCCTTCTGTTCGTAACTGACCCTTCACTCAGGGTTATTTCCCGAGCCTGACACTTTTCAGACGCAACGCATTCACAATGACGCTGACGGAGGAAAGAGCCATGGCCGCCGCCGCAATAACTGGCGACAGCAGTATTCCATACACAGGATAAAGCAGACCTGCAGCCACAGGCACGCCAAGTGCGTTGTAGATAAATGCAAAAAACAGATTCTGTCGGATATTTTTCATGGTGATTTCTGACAGATGACGGGCCCTGTTCAGTATCATCAAGTCGCCTTTGAGAAGGGTGACTCCGGCACTTTCAATTGCCACATCTGTACCCGTTCCCATGGCTATACCCACGTCAGCCGCTGCCAGCGCCGGGGCATCATTCACACCGTCTCCGGCCATCGCAACCACATGGCCAGACGCTTTCAGTCGGGTTATCACTGCTTTTTTGCCATCCGGCAGAATTCCGGCTTCAACCTCATCTATTCCCTGTTTCCGTGCGACTGCTTCAGCAGTAAGCTGGTTATCCCCGGTGAGCATAACAATGCGGATCCCCGCCTGACGCAAAGCTTTAAGCGCATCCGGCGTGGTTGTTTTCACGGGATCCGAGATAGCTATCAGGCCTGCAAGGTCCCCGTCTGTGGCCACATAGATAACGGTAGCGCCTTCCATCCGCAACGTATCCGCAACGGCCTTTTGATTATCAATAACGATACTGTTTTCCTGCATAGCCAGTTCATTACCAATAACAACCCGTTGACCTTCGACATCGCCTGAGACACCTTTACCCGACGGTGCATCGAAATGAGTGACTGCGGGTATTGCGATCCCCTTTTCCTGTGCTGCTTTAACTACTGCCATACCCAGCGGATGCTGCGAGCCTTTTTCCACTGCGGCTGTTACACGCAAAAGAGATGTTTCCCCACCCGGATTGAGACTGATAATCCCTGTCACCGTAGGCGAACCTTCCGTGAGCGTGCCTGTTTTGTCGACAACCAGCGTGTCCACTTTTTCAAGACGCTCAAGGGCTTCGGCATTCCTGATTAACACCCCGGCCTGGGCTCCTTTGCCCACCCCCACCATTATCGACATCGGCGTGGCCAGCCCCAGCGCGCAGGGACAGGCAATAATCAGGACCGACACAGCCGCAATGAGACCGTGCGCCATCCTGGGCTCGGGCCCCCAGACAGACCAGATCACGAAAGCAACAACCGCGATAAGTATCACCAGAGGAACAAACCAGCCTGAAACGCTGTCAGCCATTCTCTGGATGGGGGCACGCGAACGCTGTGCATCAGCGACCATCTGAACAATTCGTGAGAGCATTGTTTCATCACCGACTTTCTCTGCACGGATGATGAGACTCCCTGTCTGATTAATGGTCCCCCCGATGACAGGGTCACCCTCCGTTTTGGTAACCGGCATAGATTCCCCGGTCACCATCGATTCATCAACGGTTGTTTTGCCTTCGATCACAATACCGTCGACCGGAATACTCTCTCCTGGTCTGATGCGGAGCTTATCGCCAGGCAGAACATCTTCCGCATTAATATCCGTTTCATGACCGTCATGATCCAGCCGCCTGGCGGTTTTGGGGGCAAGATTCAGTAGTGCAGTAATGGCACCTGAGGTTTGTTCCCGTGCCCGCAGCTCAAGAACCTGTCCCAGCAGAACAAGCACCGTAATAACTGCTGCGGCTTCAAAATAAACGGCCACCAGGCCATCCATGTTTCTGAACGATGCAGGAAACCAGGAGGGGAAGACGGTTGCAATGACGCTGTACACCCAGGCTACGCCGGTGCCCATTGCAACAAGGGTAAACATATTCAGGGAGCGGTTACGTAACGACATTCCGGCCCGGGCGAAGAATGGCCAGCCACACCACAACACGACAGGAGAGGCCAGAAGCAGCTGCAGCCATGTGTTGTACTGTGGCGGTACTGTATTCCTCAAGGCGGGAAACAGATGAGATCCCATTTCGAGTACCAGAACCGGAAACGCCAGCAACAACCCCAGCCAGAAGCGTCTTGTCATGTCGCGAAGTTCATCACTTGGCCCCGTGGATGCCGTAGCTACGAGCGGCTCCAGTGCCATTCCACAGACAGGACAGCTTCCGGGACCACTGCGGCGTATCTCCGGGTGCATCGGACATGTCCACACACCTTCAGAATTCTCTTTCTCCGCCTGGTGGTGAGGCTGTTTTATCTGATCAGGGCTGACTTCGTGATGATCGTGGTGATGGTGATGGGAATGTTCACTGGCATCTTCGGTAAGATAACGATCGGGATGGGCTTTAAATTTACTCTCACAGCTGGCGGAGCAGAAATAAAGTTGATGGTCCTGGTATCGAATGCTGCTGTGCGCCCTGTCGGGCAGGATGGCCATCCCGCACACGGGATCTCTCACCTTATGCAATACGTGGCCCTCGTCCGGGGATAATGTCTGCTCAGAAGCAGTCTGGTTGTTGTGTTGCACTGCATTGTCATTTTTCACAGTAACTCTCCTTATGCATACCGAAGCATCTTCTGTCTTCAGGGTATGTCATGGATGCGATTACCACGAATATCGCCGGCACAGGAGTGCCTGCTACCGGCGTCCCGTTATCAGCCGTTCCGCTGACTATTCGATTCGCTGGAAGACTTTTTTACTTTCATCCGGTGAGAATGCGATAACATCGTAAGCCTCTTTTCGGGCTCCCATCTCCATTCCAGGACTTCCTGCTGGCATACCGGGGGTGGCGAGACCGTATATACCCGAACCAGACTGCATTGCCTTATGTATCGTTGTCGCAGGCACATGGCCTTCAATGATCAAATTACCGGCAACCGCGGTATGACAACTTCGTAGTCCTGCAGGAATAGCATGCTTTTCTTTCAGGGCTGACAGCGCCTGATCATTCATGACGTGAGTTCGTACTTCAAACCCGTCTTTTTCCATCGCCTTGCCCCACAGGGAACAACAGCCACAGTTTTCAGATTTGTACATATCAATCACTTTTTCACTCGCCATTGCGGGCAGTGAAAGGCCGAGAGCCAGGGCCACCAGGACCACTTTTTTCATACTCACCTCTGTATATTATCGATATAACCCCTGACGTCAGGATGAATCAGTACAGAAGGGCACCCACAGAGGATGCCCTTACAGGGTTATGACACGCTTTTTTTATGTCTGCGCAGCCAGATTAATTTGTAGGCGGCAGGAATTATGAACAGGGACAGCAGCGGAGCCGTGATCATCCCACCAATCATGGGTGCCGCGATACGGCTCATGACTTCTGAACCTGCACCGGTTCCCCAGAGTATTGGCAGCAGACCCGCAATGATCACCGCCACGGTCATGGCTTTCGGCCGGACACGCAGCACGGCACCATGATAGAGGGCTTCATCAAGACCTTCCGGTGTGAACGTCTCTTTACGGGACAATTCCGGGTGCGCTTCAATGGCATGACGCAGATACATCAGCATGACCACGCCAAACTCTGCTGCCACCCCGGCCAGAGCGATAAACCCCGTTCCGGTTGCGACAGACATATGGAAGCCCTGCCAGTACAGGAACCATATCCCGCCAACCAGGGCGAACGGCAGGCTCATCAGGATCAGCAGGGCTTCATCAACCCGGCGGAATGCCAGATACAACAGGATGAAGATGATCATCACCGTCATCGGCACCATCAGCTTCAGTTTCTTGTTGGCATGCTCAAGCAGTTCAAACTGTCCGGAGAATGACACGCTGGTACCCGGTCTCAGTTTCACTTTCTGACTGATCGCCGTTTTAATGTCATTAACCACCGACACCATATCCCTGCCGCGCGCGTCAATGTAAATCCAGCTGGCTGGACGGGCATTTTCCGTTTTCAGCATAGTCGGCCCGGAAACGACCTTAATATCCGCAACATCGCCCAGCGTGATCTGCTGCTTCATCGGGGTCAGGATCGGCATCTGTTTCAGGGCCTGCGGGCTGTTCCGGTAATCCTGCGGATAGCGGATATTAATCGGGTACCGGGCCACGCCTTCAACCGTTTCCCCTACCGTCGCGCCGCCGATGGCTGATGAGATGAACAGCTGCACATCGCCCACCGTCATTCCGTAGCGGGAGGCTTTTTCCCGGTTGATATCCACATCAATGTAGCGCCCGCCTTCCAGTCGCTCTGCGAGAGCAGACACTACGCCGGGTACGGTTTTGGCGACCGCTTCGATACTCTGCGCCGTTGCATCGATATCGGACAGAACCGTTCCGGACACCTTGATACCTATCGGGCTTTTGATCCCGGTTGAGAGCATATCAATACGGTTACGGATTGGCGGCACCCAGAGGTTTGCCAGCCCCGGTAAACGGACGGTCCTGTCGAGTTCTTCAATAATCTTGTCAATCGTCATGCCTGGACGCCACTGATCCTCTGGTTTGAGCTGGATCGTGGTTTCAACCATTTCGAGCGGTGCGGAATCCGTGGCGGTCTCTGCTTTACCGGTCTTGCCAAATACAGAGGCCACTTCAGGAACGCTTTTGATTAACTTGTCCGTCGTCTGCAGGAGCGCTGCAGCTTCAGCCGGAGAGACACCCGGCAGGGTCGACGGCATATACAACAGGTCGCCCTCGTTAATCTTCGGCAGAAACTCACCGCCCACCTGGCTCAGCGGCCAGATAACGGTGAAAATGGACAAGGCCGCAACCAGCAGGGTTGTTTTTGGCCAGTGGAGAACCCGCAACAGCAATGGATGATACGCTTTGATCAGTACCCGGTTCAGGGGGTTACTGGTCTCTGCAGGAATTTTCCCCCGGATCCAGAATCCCATCAGAATCGGAATGACGATGATGGCCAGCGCGGCCGCGCCCGCCATGGAGTACGTTTTCGTGAATGCCAGCGGGCCAAACAGACGTCCTTCCTGACCTTCCAGGGTAAAGATAGGAATAAAGGACAGGGTGATGATCAGCAGGCTGATAAACAGTGCGGGTCCCACTTCAACGGAGGCATCGGTAATCACCTTCCAGCGGGTGGCGTTGTCAATCTGCTCACCCGGATGCTGATGATCCCACTCCTCAAGCCGCTTATGCGCATTCTCAATCATCACAATGGCGGCATCCACCATCGCACCGACGGCAATCGCTATCCCTCCCAGCGACATGATATTGGCGTTCAGTCCCTGGAAGTGCATGACGATAAAGGCGATACACAGACCAAGCGGCAGAGAGATAATCGCCACCAGGGCAGAACGTACGTGCCACAGGAACAGGGCACAGACGATGGCCACCACGATAAACTCTTCCAGAAGTTTGGAACTGAGGTTATCAATCGCCCGGTCGATGAGCTGGCTGCGATCGTAGGTGGTCACGATTTCAACGCCTTCCGGCAGGCTGGCCTTCAGCGTCTCAAGTTTATCCCTCACTGCCGTGATAACGTCGCGTGCATTTTTACCCGACCGCAGGATCACCACGCCGCCAGCGACTTCGCCCTGGCCGTTCAGCTCGGCAATACCACGCCGCATTTCAGGCCCGGTCTGCACGCGGGCAACATCCCGCAGATAAACCGGCACGCCGTTCTCGCCTGTTTTCAGGACGATGTTATTAAAATCATCAATGCTCTGAAGATAACCGCTGGCACGGACCATATACTCAGCTTCGGCCATTTCAACGGATGAGCCACCGGCCTCCTGGTTAGACGATTCAAGGGCCTGTTTCACTTCGGGCAGGCTGATACCATACTGAGACAGTTTTACCGGATTGACCTGAATCTGGTACTGTTTCACCACGCCGCCAACCGAAGCGACCTCAGCCACGTTCGGGATGGTTTTCAGCTCAAATTTCAGGAACCAGTCCTGCAGAGAACGCAGTTCTGAAAGGTCGTGTTTTCCGCTGCGATCGACAAGGGCATATTCAAATATCCAGCCCACCCCCGTGGCGTCCGGACCGATTTCAGAACTCACACCGGCGGGCAGTTTTCCCTGTACCTGGTTCAGGTACTCCAGCACGCGGGAACGGGCCCAGTACAGATCGGTGCCGTCTTCAAAAATGACATACACATACGAATCACCGAACTGTGAAAAACCACGCACGGTTTTTGCGCCAGGCACGGACAGCATGGTGGTGGTAAGTGGATAGGTGACCTGGTTTTCTACAATCTGCGGGGCCTGGCCGGGATAGCTGGTTTTGATAATGACCTGCACATCTGACAGGTCAGGCAAGGCATCGACAGGCGTGTTAATAATCGTCCATGTGCCCCAGATGCTGAGAAACAGGGCCCCCATCATGACCAGGAAACGGTTGGCGACAGAGCGCCGGATAATCCATTCAATCATCGTCGTCTCCTCAGTGCCCTGAATGCATATTTACAGGCTGGTCAGACATTGCTGGCATACTGCTTTCTGTTTTTTCAGGGTGGCGCATACGTTCCAGTGCGCCCGTAATATTGGCTTCAGAGTCAATGAGGAACAGGCCACTGACCACCACGGTATCGCCTTCATTCAGGCCGGAGCCGATGCCGGACTGTTGCTGTGACTCATGCAGAACGTGGATCTGTTTCGGCACAAACTTGCCTTCATCATCAACAGTAATCACGCGCTGTTCTTTGCCGGTATCGATAACGGCCTGGCTTGGTATTAGCAGCATCTCCTGGCTTCTGGTATTCAGTTTGAGATAGGCATTCATGCCCGGTTTGAGAAACTCATCCTTATTAGAAACTTGGAGACGGACCTGAAGCGTACGGGTTGTCTGATCCACGCTGGGAAGAATGTTCCATTTTTCGACATGGAATGTTTTATCCGGATAAGCCGGTACCGAAATTTCAAACTGCGACGTATCTTTCAGCAGATAGGCGATAGATTCTGGCACTGCAGCGCTGATCCAGACCGGGTCCATCCCCTGAATCTGAGCCACCACCTTATCTTTCGAAATATTCATGCCGGTGCGCAGGTCAAATGCAGTAATGACACCATCAATAGGTGCTTTAATGGTAAAACGGGTCTGAATGCTCCGGGTAGAACGCAGTCTCTGAATATCCTCTTCCGGCATACCTGCCAGGCGAAGCCGTTCCAGAACGCCTTTAATTTGCGTGGAAGTACCACCGGTGCTGGATAACAGAAGGAATTCACTCTGTGCTTCCACCCAGTCCGGAATGGTAATATCGATAAGTGGCGTCCCCTTCTTCACATGATCGCCAATCGTCATGGGGTAGACTTTTTCGACAAACCCGTCAGAACGCGCCTGCACAATAACAAACTGATACTCGTTATAGCTGACATTAGCCGGGATTGTCTGAGAATAATTCAGCATTCCTCGCGTGACTTTTTGCGTTTTTAATCCCAGATTCTGAACCTGGGTTGGGTCGATACGGATCCCGCCACTGCTTTTATCGCCACTGTCATCAGCATATTTTGGCACCAGGTCCATATCCATAAAGGGCGATTTTCCGGGTTTATCAAATTTGGTATCCGGTTTCATTGGGTCATACCAGAAAAGCACCTTTCGTTCCGGTGCCTTTTGTTCTGTTTTTTCTGTCTTTTGTGCTGAGTTTACATACTGCCAGGCAGTAACCGATATCAGCCCCCCTGCTATGAGGCTGCTGATAATTATTGCAGCATATTTTATCTTTAAAGAAGCCATACAATTTTCCGCTAAAAAATCAAAACACCTGGCATATGCGCCTGACGGTTAACTCACACATATACCTATGTGAATGTACAGGCGCACAGGATGTAATCGCTCCGGACAGCCAATCAGGACTGCGTCACGTTAATGCTTTTAAGTAAAGAAATATTACCCTGCTGAATAAACGAGAAATCGACATGGTTGCCGGTTTTCAGGGCATTGATAGCGTCGTCTGCATTAACAAAAGTGAAGCGCATGGTCATTGCAGGCCAGCCCACCGCAGGGATTGCTTCGTGCGAAATGGTGATCTTTTTACTATTTATATCAATTTCTTTAACGACACCGGTGCCCTTGATAACCTGCTGTACCGAAGCATCACTGGCAGTATTCATATCGCCATGCTGATGTGTTTCAGCATGAAGACCGGCAGAAAACATGACAGAGAAGGCACCAAATAAAACGGCTTTAAGTGAATTACGCATTTTAAATTTCCTGATTAATGAAATAAATTTACTCTACCCAACCGCCACCCAGTGCGGTAAACAGATTAATTTCGTTAACCTGCCGGGAATAGGTAAGATCGAGAATGGTTTGCTGCGTAGCGAAGAGAGAACGCTCTGCATCCAGCACTTCAATGTAACTGACAGCACCACTGGAATATAATCCTCTGGCACGCTGGAGAGTTATCTGAAGTGAATCAAGATAACGCTGCTGTGACTCAAGTTGCTGGCTAAGGCTGTCGCGCAGCGCAAGCGTGTCGGAAACATCCTTAAAGGCTGACTGAATTTTTTGTTCGTAATTAACCACCGACTGTTGCTGGCGAATTTCAGCCAGCTTCAGATTGGCTTTATTCCTGCCAGCATTAAATATAGGAATTTCAATTTTAGGGATAAAATTCCACATTCCACTTCCTGACGTAAACAGGCTGGACAGCTCCGTACTGCTTGCGGAAAGACCACTGGTCAGGGTAATTGAGGGGAAAAAGGCCGCTCGCGCTGCGCCAATATTGGCATCAGCCGCTTTCAGCTGATATTCCGCTTCCATAATATCCGGTCGCTGCAGCAAAATTTGTGAAGACAGATTTGGTGGCAATTTTACTGGGGCTATCTCCCCGCCTTTCATCCCTTTTTCTGACGGAAGTGCGCGGTACGTTCCCAGCACCAGTTGCAGGGCATTGTTTGCCTGAGCCAGATCGCCTTCTCGTTTGGCTATTTCGGCGCGGGTACTTTCGATTTGTCCTCGCGCCTGTTCAAGTGCCAGAACGTTCGTACTCCCGGTCACGAGCTGCTGCTCAACGAAAGCATAGGACTGTTGATAATTTTTCAGCGTTTCCCGCGCAATACGAAGTTGTTCGTACGCCAGTTGCTGGCTGAAATAGCTTTGTGAAACGTTGGATACCAGCAGGATGTGTACGGCCCGACGGGCTTCTTCGCTGGCAAAGTAGTTCTGGCGATCAGCATCACTCATGTTCTTAAGTTTGCCGAAAAAATCGAGCTCATAACTGAACTCCAGACCTGCGCCGTACTCCTGTGTGGTCGGCTTGTCACCTTTCAGACCACCGCTGTATGTGATCCCGGATGAGGCATTCAGCTGGGGATAACGATCTGCATCCGTGACGTTGAACTGGGCCCGGGCCTCTTCAACCTTCAGTGCAGCCATTCTCAAATCACGGTTATTAGTCAGGGCTTCAGTAATCAGCCGGGTGACCTGGGGATCGACAAAAAAGTTACGCCAGCCCGTATCCTGATAGCCATTCACCGCTGGCGTCAGGCTGTTACGGGACAGTGAAAACTGCTGGGGTACCGGTGCTGCCGGACGCTGATATTCAGGCGCCAGAGAGACACAACCAGCCAGAATGAAGATTGTGCTGATGCTGAGTAGTTTTAATTTGAACATATTGCTTCTCGTCCAGGCAGACCTGGTAAATGGTTCAAATGAAGTTCAGAGTATTACCAGGGTTACTTTACAGAATGCACTCTGTTTGTCGGGTGACAGAATAATGACAATGTTGTCATTTTTACGGTAATTCGTTGATTACGATCGTGTGCGCAATAGAATGACATTAGCAGCCAGACGGGGAGCAAGATGAAAATATTGATCGTCGAAGACGAAATTAAAACAGGTGAATATCTCAGCAAAGGGCTTACAGAGGCAGGGTTCGTAGTGGATCACGCTGATAATGGTCTTACCGGATATCATCTCGCCATGACAGCCGAGTATGATTTAGTCATTCTGGACATCATGCTGCCTGATGTGAACGGCTGGGATATCATCCGCATGCTGCGCACTGCCGGAAAGGGTATGCCGGTCTTACTACTGACGGCCCTCGGCACGATCGAACACAGGGTCAAAGGACTGGAACTGGGTGCGGACGATTATCTGGTTAAACCCTTTGCGTTTGCCGAACTGCTGGCCCGGGTGAGAACCCTTCTGAGGCGGGGAAACGCGATGATCACGGAAAGCCAGTTTAGGGTGGCTGATCTCTCGATGGATCTCGTATCCAGAAAAGTCAGTCGCGCCGGAAACCGCATTGTGCTCACCAGTAAAGAGTTCAGCCTGCTGGAATTTTTCATTCGCCATCAGGGCGAGGTTCTTCCCCGTTCCCTGATTGCCTCTCAGGTCTGGGACATGAATTTTGACAGCGACACTAACGCGATTGATGTCGCCGTAAAGCGACTCCGCGCTAAAATAGACAACGATTACGGGACAAAGCTGATCCAGACTGTCCGGGGCGTGGGCTATATGCTGGAGGCCCCGGATGCATAGCAAACCTTCCAGGCGCCCTTTCTCACTCGCCCTGCGGCTGACCTTTTTTATCAGCCTGTCCACGATACTGGCTTTTATCGCCTTCACCTGGTTTATGCTGCATTCTGTTGAAAATCATTTTGCCGAGCAGGATGTCAGCGATCTTCAACAAATCAGCACTACCCTGAACCGTATACTGCAGTCCCCGGTGGATCCGGATGAAAAAAAAGTAAGCAAAATAAAGGAGTCGATTGCCAGCTACCGCAACGTTGCCCTTTTGCTCCTCAATCCCAGGGGGGAAGTGCTCTTTAGTTCAGCGCAGGGGGCGGCACTACACCCGGCCGTGAATTCCGCAGATTTTAGCGAGCACAGCCGCGCACGGGATGTCTTTCTCTGGACGGTGGAGGATCCTGCGAGACCGATGGATACCGGGTCTGAAATGAAGATGGAAACATACCGGATTATCGCCTCCTCTGGCCAGGCGATATTTCAGGGCAAACAGCAGAATTATGTCATGCTGACTGGCCTCTCCATTAATTTCCATCTCCATTACCTCGATGCGCTGAAAAAAAATCTGATTGCGATCGCCGTCGTGATAAGCCTGCTGATTGTTCTGATCATTCGCATCGCTGTCCGTCAGGGGCACCTGCCCCTTCGTAATGTCAGCAATGCCATTAAAAACATCACCTCCGAGAATCTTGATGCGCGGCTGGAACCGACACGCGTTCCCATTGAGCTGGAGCAACTGGTTATCTCGTTCAATCATATGATTGGAAAGATTGAGGACGTCTTTACCCGCCAGGCCAATTTCTCTGCCGATATCGCGCATGAGATCAGAACGCCCATCACCAATCTGGTGACGCAGACTGAAATCGCACTGAGTCAGGATCGAACCCAGAAGGAACTTGAGGATGTCCTCTACTCCAGTCTTGAAGAGTATAACCGGATGACCAAAATGGTCAGCGACATGCTGTTTCTGGCACAGGCGGACAATAACCAGCTTATACCTGACAGGGTCCGTTTTGACCTCAGAGCAGAAGTCATGAAAGTCTTCGAGTTTTTCGAAGCCTGGGCCGAAGAACGCAATATCACGCTCAAATTTAACGGGATGCCCTGCCTGGTTGAGGGAGATCCACAAATGTTCAGAAGAGCGATCAATAATCTGTTATCCAATGCCCTGCGTTATACCCCGGAGGGACAGGCCATCACAGTCTCAATAAGAAAGCAGGAGAGCTTTTTTGACCTTGTGATTGAAAATCCAGGGAAACCGATCCCTGAAGAACATTTATCAAGGCTGTTTGACCGTTTTTATCGGGTGGATCCATCCAGACAACGAAAAGGAGAAGGCAGCGGCATCGGCCTTGCGATTGTGAAGTCAATCGTGGAAGCACATCACGGAAGAGTGCAGGTGGAATCAGACGTACGCTCCACGCGTTTTATCTTATCCGTGCCCAGACTGGAGAAAATGATCCCGGAAACCCAATGCTGAAAATAAAGATGTAAATGACAAAGATGTCATTAGCCTGTCATGCAGCAAACAGAAGCCATTCGATATAATTAGTGCAACTTATCAGGAAGGCTGGATTGCTTCATCAATACCCGGCGTCAGAGTACGCCAGGAAATGAATATCCAGCCCTCTTCCGGAGAAATAAACGCTGCCGAACTTGTTTCAGTTATGGAACTGAAAACACCGGTTGTACTTCCCCGGACATCACTAATTCAGAAATGGAGAGTTATCATGAAAAATATCGTATTAGCATCTTTGCTGGGCTTTGGTTTAATTTCATCGGCCTGGGCCACTGAAACCGTGAATATCCATGATCGCGTCAACAATGCACAGGCTCCTGCTCACCAGATGCAGTCTGCTGCGGCTCCTGTCGGGATCCAGGGGACTGCTCCTCGTATGACCGGTATGGACCAGCATGAACAGGCCATTATTGCTCATGAAACCATGACGAACGGTTCGGCGGATGCGCACCAGAAAATGGTGGAAAGTCATCAGAAGATGATGGGAAATAACACGGTATCCACGACCGTCCCGTCAACGTCTTACGCGGCGATGAATGAGCATGAAAGAGCAGCGGTTGCCCATGAATTCATGAATAACGGGCAATCCGGCCCACATCAGGCCATGGCCGAAGCGCACCGCCGCATGATCAATGCAGGCTGAATGCGACGGTAGTATCCGTGCTGTTACCTTTTCCCTGATAGATTTTCCTGAAACAACGTTGCTACATTTTTGCCCCCCGTCAGGGGGCTTTTTTGTCTGACTCAGCTACACTTAACCGGTACCTGTCTGAAAGGAATTATTATAGGGGTCTGACGCTCAGTGGAACGAAAACTCACGTTAAGCGATTGTGGCTGAGAAAAACCAAAGGATCCGGCGAGGATCCTTTGGTGTGCTGACATGACCAGTTTCTTTTGGGATATTTTTTCCCTGCATGAAGTCCTTTATGTCCTGATCATAATGCCATTAAAAATTCTATGCTATGGCTTCGCTATTTTAGACATTCCCTAACAGCTTTGTCTAAATCCGCCACATAAATTGGGGTAGGATGCCCAGATTTCATTTTCCATACAGTATATCCTCCCTTTGTTGCTTTGCCGCGCAGCTCTGTCTGCTTTCCTTCTGTGATTGACCTGCCCCCACGATTAGATACAACACTCAGTTAGTAACGTCGGAATCTTCATTCTCAGAATGACCCTTTCTCCAGCCCGCTGCAAATTCAGACGGTGTCTGATAATTCAGCGTGGAGTGCGGGCGGCATTCGTTATAATCCTGCCGCCAGTCATTAATAATTTTCCTGGCATGAACGATATCGCTGAACCAGTGCTCATTCAAACATTCATCGCGAAATCGTCCGTTAAAGCTCTCAATAAATCCGTTCTGCGTTGGCTTGCCCGGCTGGATTAAGCGCAACTCAACACCATGCTCAAAGGCCCATTGATCCAGTGCACGGCAAGTGAACTCCGGCCCCTGGTCAGTTCTTATCGTCGCCGGATAGCCTCGAAACAGTGCAATGCTGTCCAGAATACGCGTGACCTGAACGCCTGAAATCCCAAAGGCAACAGTGACCGTCAGGCATTCCTTTGTGAAATCATCGACGCAGGTAAGACACTTGATCCTGCGACCGGTGGAAAGTGCGTCCATGACGAAATCCATCGACCAGGTCAGATTGGGCGCCGCCGGACGGAGCAGCGGCAGACGTTCTGTTGCCAGCCCTTTACGACGTCTTCTGCGTTTTACGCCCAGGCCACTGAGGTGATAAAGCCGGTACACGCGCTTATGATTAACATGAAGCCCTTCACGGCGCAGCAACTGCCAAATACGACGGTAGCCAAAACGCCTGCGCTCCAGTGCCAGCTCAATGATGCGCCCTGATAAATGCGCATCAGCAGCCGGACGGTGAGCCTCATAGCGGCAGGTCGACAGGGATAAACCTGTAAGCCTGCAGGCACGACGTTGCGACAGACCGGTCGCATCACACATCAACATCACGGTTTCCCGCTTCTGGTCTGTCGTCAGTACTTTCGCCCAAGAGCCACCTGAAGCGCCTCTTTATCCAGCATGGCTTCGGCAAGCAGCTTCTTGAGTCTGGTGTTCTCTTCCTCAAGCGACTTCAGGCGCTTAACTTCAGGCACCTCCATACCGCCATACTTCTTACGCCAGGTGTAAAACGTGGCATCGGAAATGGCATGCTTGCGGCAGAGTTCACGGGCGGGTACCCCAGCTTCGGCTTCGCGGAGAATACTGATGATCTGTTCGTCGGAAAAACGCTTCTTCATGGGGATGTCCTCATGTGGCTTATGAAGACATTACTAACATCGGGGTGTACTAATCAACGGGGAGCAGGTCA